>JBFMHN010000004.1 GCA_040752895.1 Pseudomonadota bacterium | reverse complement strand
GGTTCGACAAATGGGTGCCGCTGGCCGAGAAGGCGGTGGACGCCTTCTGCGCCGCCCTTCCCGACAACCCCGACGGCGCCAAGGAAGCAAAGAAAGCCACGCGGGCGTTCCGCGCAAGCCTCGGCTTCTAAGACGCCAACCCCTTAAGGCTTCCCGCCATCGAAAGAAGCTCCCGCACGCCTCGCGGGAGCTTCTTTTCTTAAGGCGAATGTGGCATGGTCGCCGCCTCGCCGCCGTAGCTCAGTGGTAGAGCGCACCCTTGGTAAGGGTGAGGTCGCGTGTTCAATCCACGCCGGCGGCACCACTTCTTCTCAATCTAATTCGACGGGACGAGCGGCCAGAAGATCGGGATGACGAAGCTCGCCGTCACCCATAGAAGCAGGTTCAGCGGCAGCCCCACCTTCACGAAGTCGAGGAAGCGGTAACCGCCTGCCTTGTACACATAAGTGTTCGTCTGGTAGCCGATCGGCGTCGCGAAGCTGGCCGAGGCGGCGAACATGACGGCGACGACGAATGGCCTGGGGTCGAGGCCGAGCTGGTGGGCAAGCCCGATCGCGATCGGCGTGAGCAGAACGCCGGTGGCGTTGTTGCTCATGAACTCGGTGAGCAACGACGTGATCAGGTAAACCGCCGACAGCGCGACGAGCGGCCCGAAGGCGCCCATTACGCCAAGCAGTTCACTCGCCAGCAGTTCCGCGGCACCCGTCTTCTGAAGTGCCAAGCTCAAGGCGAGCATCCCAATGATCAGTATCAGAATATTCCAGTGGATGGCGGCGTGGGCCTCCCGCAAGGTCAGGCATCCGAAAGCGAGGACGGTGAGCGCGGCGCCCAGGGCAAGAATGGCGATGGGCAGCGTGCCGAAAGCCGCCAACGTCACCACCAGCAAAACCGCGCCGATCGCGATTGGCGCCTTCTCCCGCCGGAGCGGAGGCTCGCTCCTGGGCCCTTCCCCGGCAAGCAGCTGGGAGCGGCTTGGCACGAAGATGTCGGCCAGGAAGCCTTGCTCTGAAAGCTTCGGCAACGGGGACGCCTCCGGCTCGCGGCGGGGAAGTAAATGACGGCCGATGAGCAGAAAGTAGACGGTGCCGACGCCGCCCAGGACAAGGCCGGCCAGCGTGATCTCGAAGACACCGAAAGCTTGCAGCCCGGCCTGACGCGCCACGCCATCGACCAGCAGGTTCGTCGAGGTGCCGATCAGGGTCATCGTCCCGCCAAGAATGGCCGCGAAGGAAAGGGGGATGAGCAACTTCGAGGGCGCCTCCCCCATCGCGCGCGCCAGCGCGATGACGACCGGCGTCAGGACGACGACGACCGGCGTGTTGTTGATGAAGGCGGAAAGCCCCATCGCGGCCAGCATGAGCAAGGTCAAGGCGCGAACCGGAGAAAAATCGGCCGCCTTCAGAACGGCGCGGCCCAGGCTTTCCACGACGCCCGTCCGCGCCAGCGCCGCGCTCAGGATGAACATCGCGCCGATCGTGACCGGCGCGTCGTTCGTAAAGGCGCGAAAGACCTCGCCGACATTCAGGATGCCGGTCGCCAGCAAGACCCCGATCGCACCAAGGACCACGCCCCACGTCGGCAGCCATTCCCGGACGAAACCGAAGAAGATGACCACCACCAGCCCGAGAACGATCAGGAGATCGACGGATGCCCATCCCATAGCGTCTGCCACCTTTCCATCGGTCCGCCCACGAAAAAACCGGCGAGGGCACGCCTGCCGTCTCCCATGCCAGCGAAATTTCCGGGAAAACAGAAATAACGATCAAGGTCCGCTTCTGGAACCTTCGTTACCGTTCAGGAAACGTCAGTATGATGCAAAAAAGCGGGCGAAACGCAATGCCTCTTTAAGGGCGGGACGGGCGCAAGCGGCCCTCTGTCGCTTTACCCTTCTTATCCAGTCTTATCCAGCGGACTTAAAGAAAGGCGGGCGGAATAGGCTCGAAATCCTCTACGTCGGCTTTCGGGTTCCACTGCCGCGACCCGATGGAACGGGTGCCGGCAAGGTGCCCGGCGGAGCCTTCGTGAAGGGGGTATGCGCCATGACCTGTCGGCCCACAAGCGTGGCCCCCCGTCCTTAGTTGAAAAACAAAGAGCGCCCCCAGCCACCAGCCCGCGAAGCCGCTGGCGAGACAAGTGAGGATCAGGGTTTCGTTCTCCATGTACGCCATTTTGCCGCCAGCCGTTGACAATTTCATGACCGCCGGAAGACGGTTTCATGACGGTTAGACGGCAAAGGCGGCAAAGCGGGCAAGAAAGGCCGCAAGACAGCCCAGGCAGAAACCCGGCAGGCCGCTTTCAATGACACGCTTTCCGGAATTCGTCCGACGGTCTGGGGCGTTAGGCTGCGCAGACGCATCCCGACCCGCCTGCCCGTTCGATTGTGAGGCGCCTCGTGGGCGTCGGCGGGCCCGCGTTCGGCACCGCCTGGAAGGGGCCGGTCAGAAACCGAAAACGCCCTCTTCCTTGAGGCCGTTGTCCTTCGCCAATTTCTCGGCTGTGGCGATCTGTTCCTCCGTCATCTTTTTCCGGATCACCTCACGCAGACGCTTGCCTTCCGCGCTGCCCGCAACAACCGCCTTCGTGTACCAATAGTGTGCTTGGACGAAGTCCTGCTCGACACCCAGCCCCGCCACGTACAGGAAGCCGATATTGTTAAAGGCCGCCCGATGCCCCTGATCGGCCGCTTTCTGATACCAGGCCATGGCCTGCAAATAATCCGGGTTCACGCCGTGACCATGCTCATAGAGGAATCCCAGGTTCCGCTGGGCGACGGGATCGCCCTCATCGGCGGCGATCTGGTATTCCGCCGCCGCTTCGACGAGCCGGCCGCTGTGATAGGCGGCATAGCCGGCCTTCAGGTGATCCACCTTGCCGTCGGCCGTTACCGCGGCTTCCGAATCGGTTGCGACACGGTTGGCGAGGACGGCTTCCTCCGCTTCCTTTTTACCGAGCTCACGGACCACCCACACCGTTCCGAGAAGGGCAACCAGGACGGCCAACGTGGCCGCGAGCGTAACAAGCTTCCGCATTGATCTCTCCATGTTCCTAGTGCAGCGCGGCGTGCGCCCCACGCTTTTTTTGATGCTGCTGACCGGCAAACGGTTACGCCGCTGAATCGCTTCCTATTTCTTCGCCTTTATCGCTCAACTTCCCTGTCTTTCTAAATATAATAGCCTTTCCGCGGATCATCTAGTCCATTGATATTATTAATATATCAATGACTTCATCCGAAAAGCGCCCGGCTTTAGGCGTTGACGTCGATCACCGTGCGTCCCCGCACCCTTCCCAACAGAATCTCCGAGGCAAGTTTTGGAATGTCCTTCAACGCCGCGGTTTGCGTCATGCGGTCGAGCGCTTCCATCGGCAGATCACGGACCAGCCGTTCCCACGCCGTTTGCCGGCGCTGGGTTCGGCAGGTCGCCGATTCAATGCCGAGAAGATTGATGCCCCGGATCAGAAAGGGAATCAGCGACGCGTGCAACTCGTTCCCCGAGGCCAGTCCGCAAACGGCAATGCTGGACCAGTGTTTCATCGTGGCGATCAATGTCGTGAGCGTAGCGCCCCCCACCGTATCGATGGCGCCAACCCAATGTTCGGAGCCCAGAGGCTGGCCGAGCTTGCCCCCCTCGACGAAACGCGAAGGTGCCAGCTCGGCCCGGTCGAGGATGACCGCCGCGCCCAGCTCCTTGAGATAGCCATGCAGTTCCGGCCGGCCGGTCGAGGCGGCGACCCGGTAGCCACAGGCGGCAAGCAGCGCCACCGCGACGCTGCCGAGGCCCCCGGAAGCCCCGGTCACGATGACCTCGCCGGCGGCCGGCGTAAGCCCATGTTCCTCGAGCGCCATCAGGGCCAGCATGGCGGTGAAGCCCGCCGTGCCGATCGCCATCGCCCGTTTTGGGCTGAGCCCCTTCGGCAAGGGCACCAGCCATTCCGCCCGCACGCGCGCCTTCTGGGCGAACCCGCCCCAGTGGACCTCGCCCACGCGCCAGCCGGTGAGGATCACCTCATCGCCCGGCCGGAAGCGAGGCGAGGACGATTCTTCGACCGTGCCGACGAAGTCGATTCCCGGCACATGGGGATAGCTTTTCACCATGTGCCCAAGGCCGTTCACGATCATGCCGTCCTTGTAGTTGAGCGTCGAGTAGGCGACCGCGACGGTGACATCGCCTGCGGGCAGTGACGTTTCGGGCAACTTTTTGACGGAAGCGCGGACCTTGCCTTTCTCGTCCTCCAGAACAAGCGCCGTGAAAGCGCCCTCCGTCATGCCGTCTCTTCGAAGCGAACGAGGTCGCCTGCCGCCTCGCCGAGAATCTCGTCGTCGCACATGACGCGACGACCGCGCAGGATCGTCATGCGCGGCCAGCCGGTCACCTTCATCCCATCGAACGGCGTCCACCCCACCCGGCTTTCAATCCAGGCGTTCGTAATCTCCCGTTCGGCCAGAAGATCGACGACCGTGAAATCCGCGTCGAAGCCGATCGCGACGGCGCCCTTTCCCCGGATGCGGTACATCTCAGCCGCGCGCTTACTCGTAAGCTCGACCAGCCGTTCGAGAGAAAGCCGGCCCTTGTGCAGGTGATCGAGAAGAATCGGGACGAGGGTCTGCACGCCGGGCATGCCGGCGGGGCTTTGGGGATAGGGTTTCGCTTTTTCCTCAAGCGTGTGCGGCGCGTGGTCGGAGCCTACGACGTCGACGACGCCGGCTACGACGGCCCGCCACAGCGCCTCGCGGTGAGAAGCGTCGCGGATCGGCGGGTTCATCTGGGCGAGCGTGCCCAGCCGATCGTAACAGTCCGGCGCCGCCAGGGTCAGATGCTGGGGCGTCACCTCGACGCTGGCAATTTCCCTGGCCGTCGCCAAAAACGCCATTTCCTCCGCCGTCGTCACGTGAAGCACGTGCACCTTGCGGCCGCATTTCCGCGCCAGCCCAATCAAGCGCTGCGTCGCGCGGAGAGCGGTTTCCTCGTCCCGCCAGACGGGATGGAAACGCGCTTCGCCCCCTTCGACGGCCAAGGCGTAGCGATCCTTAAGGCGGGCCTCGTCCTCACAATGGGCGGCAACCCGGCGCGAGCCGGAACGCAGCACGCGTTCGATCGCCGCGTCCTCGGCGACCAGCAGCTTGCCAGTCGAACTGCCCATGAAAAGCTTGACCCCCGCCGTCCCCGGCAACCGCTCCAGCGTGCCCAAACGGTCGGCGTTTTCCGGCGTGGCGCCGACGAAAAACGCGATGTCGCACCAAGCCCGCCCGCGAGCGCGGGCGATTTTGTCGGCAAGCTCCGCCTCCCCCACCGTCGGCGGGTTGGTGTTCGGCATCTCGAAAACGGTGGTGACGCCGCCTTTCACGGCGCCACGGGTGCCGGTCGCGATGGTTTCCTTGTGTTCCATTCCCGGCTCGCGGAAATGGACCTGGGCATCGATGACACCGGGCAACACGTGCAGACCGGAAACGTCGATCGTCGTCTGGGCCTTCTGCCGCCGAAGTTCGCCGATAGCGGCGATTTTCCCCTCTCGGACACCGACGTCTGCGCGGAGAATCCCCTTCGGCGTCACGCAGGTGCCGCCGGTGAGCACAAGATCAAAACTGGTTTCCGTCACTGGCGCTTTGGCTTCATTGGGAGGACCGTCCTTCCGGATTCAATGGGACGGCGAATTCTAGACGGTCAAATCGAAGCTGCAAGCGCTTTCCGGAAGCTAGCCAGTTGCCTTGCGCTGGGCGTCGACCATCGGAAAATTGGAAGTGGAAAACCGCACGCGAAGCGTCGTGCCCCTGCCGGGCACGCTCTCGACCGCCATCTGGCCGAAAAGAAGCTCGACGAGACGCTTGGTCAGCGAAAGCCCAAGGCCCGTTCCCTGGTATTGCCTGGACAACGAGGATTCGATTTGCTGGAACTCATTGAAGGCTTTTTCCATTTCCCGCTCGGTCATGCCGATCCCGGTGTCGACGATCGTGAGTTCGATGTCGCCGGACTCGAGCATGCCGGCCTTCACCGTCACCCGCCCGCCTTCCATCGTGAATTTGATGGCGTTCGAAAGCAGGTTCAGCAGAATTTGTCGAAGCCGTCGCGTGTTGCTCCAGATGGCCGGCAAATTCGGCTCGACTTCGCAAACCAACTCGACACCCTGCTTGCGCGCCGTTTCCGACATGATTCGCACGCAATCCTGCGCCGCCCTGCCGGCGTCCACGGATTGCCATTCGATCTCAAGGCGGCCGGCCTCGGCCTTGCTCAAGTCCAGCGTGTCGTTGACCAGGGAAAGCAGGTGGCGGCCGCATTGGTGGAGGTCCTCGAGGTAATCCCGTATTTTCGGATTATCGATCTTGCCGACCGACCCGCCGAGGATCAGCTCCGAGAATCCGATGATGGCGTTCAGCGGCGTACGCAATTCGTGACTCATGTTGGCAAGAAACTGCGACTTCACCGCGTTCGCCTTTTCCGCATCGTCCCGGCTTTCCTGCAAGACCTTCTCGTAGTTCAAGCGTTCGGTGATGTCGTCGCACGTGTGAATGAATCCACCATTTTCGATTGGCTTATAGATGACATGGATCGTCCGTCCGTTGCGAAGCGGCAGCGTGAATTCTTGGACGCTGCCAGCGCCGAGCCCTTTCAGAAGACGGACCAGATCCCTGTCCGTCATATCCGATGGCCGGGCGTAGCGTTCGGCAATCCGTTCGATAAGCTCGCGGATATTGCTGCCTGGCCGGCAAGACTCCTCCGGAAAATCGAACATCTCCAGAAGCTTCCGGTTGCAGACCGTGACGTCCCCGTTCGGCTCGTACAGGATGACCCCACGCGCCATGTTGGCAAGGGTGAGGTCAAGCTGGGCATTGCGTTCGGCAAGTTCCGCCGTGCGCGCCTTCACCTCGGCGGTCAGGCTTTCCGTCAGCCTTTGAAGGGAGGCGCGCATGGTTTCGACCCCTTCGTTCAGTTCGACGATTTCCTTCGGACCCAAGATGGGCGCGAGAGGCTCCGTCAGGTCTCCGGCACGAATACGCGCAACCCTTTGATCGAGCCGGCGAAGCGGGCGGACGAGAAAAAGATAGGCGGGGATTTGCAGCAGCAAGAGCATGATGAGGGGGATGAAGCCGAACGCGACGAAGTAGTCAAAATCGTCGCCCAAATATTGCTGCCAAAAACCAAGCGACTCCCACCGGGTCGCCCAGTCCAGCGCCTGACCGTTGTCCAGCACTTCCCTGAATTCGCCCAAGAAGCGATGCACGGTGATCACCAGCAGGCTTGCGACGACGGCCAGGTTCAAAAGAACCATCGCGCGCAGCAGCGGCTGCGAAACAAGCCGACGCAAGCTCAATGGGCGGCGCATGCTCTCACCCCGGCCGGTCCGGCCTAGCACATAGGTTAACGACCGACGTTCCCTTCCGCGACGTTTCCAGCGATGGCGGAGGTACGCCTCCCCATTAGGTACGCTTGGAAGTTTAATTTTTCCTGAAACGCTTCACGGCCGCTGCCCCAGAATTTCGAAGACATCGCCCCGGTCTTCCAGGCCCTCGACGTGCCGGCGATGCCAAAGCGCATAGAAAAGGAGAAGCCAGGCGGCGAAACCGGCCCGCTTCTCCCGGGCCCGGAACAGATCCTCAACGGCACCCGCCGCGCAAAGCTCCCGGATGGCGGGGCGGGCGGCAACCAGTGGCCCGAGTCTCGTACCTTGCCGCGAAATCCATTCGGCGACCGGCACCGTGAAGCCGCGCTTTTCGGAAAAGGGCTTGGCGGACGGCAGCTTTCCGGCCAGCCATTTCCGAAGCGCCCATTTGCCGAGACCCCCCCGCACCTTCAGATCGTCGGGCAGGCGGAAGGCCGCCGCCGCCACCTCGCGGTCAAGGAAAGGGGTCCGCCCTTCGACCCCGTGAATCATCAGGCAACGGTCGAGTTTGGTCAGCAGGTCATTCGGCAGCCAGTCCGCGCAGTCGAGGGCCTGCGCCGCCTGCAACCGCGTGCGGCCGCCGGACAGGCTTGCCGCCTCGGCCGCCGCGAGGCCGTCCCGCCAGCCTTTGGGCGCGGCGCGGAGCACGCCCAGCCCGTCGAAAACCCCGCGCGTGCGAAGGCGGCGACCGCCCAGCCAGGCCGGGCGCATGGCACTTCGATAGCGGCCATAGCCGCCGAAAATTTCGTCGCCGCCTTCCCCGCACAGCACGACCTTAAGCCCGTGGCTTGCCTGCGCGGCAAGCTTCCAGGTGGGCAGAATCGCGTAATCGGCGGCCGGATCGTCCATCGCCGCCACAATCTCCGGCAGATGCCGCCAGAAGTCGTTTTCCGTAAACTCAACCTCGACGAATTCGGCGCCGACGGTTCCGGCCAGCGCACGCGCGTGATCGCGTTCGTCCTTCGCGCGCGTATCGGGAAAGCCGGCCGTGAAAGCGGCGACGGGCCGTTCATTCAACTCCGCCATAAGGGCGAGGATGGCCGAGGAGTCGATGCCGCCGGAAAAGAAAAGGCCGTAGGGCACGTCGGAACGCTGGTGCACCTCGACGCTGCCGCGAAGCGCCGTCTCCAGCCGGTCCAGGGCTTCCGCTTCCGCCATCGGCTGCGGCGCGCCTTCGGGAAGGGCGGCCAGACGCTGGCGATGGGTGAGGCGGCCCTTCTCGACGACGAGAAGCTCGCCCGGCAGCACGCGGCGGATGCCTTCGAAGATCGTCTCGGCCCCGGTTGTAAACTGGAGCTGAAGAAGCTCGCGCTGGCTTTGCGGACGCAGGTTAGGTGCCACGCAACCGCTTTTGATCAGGGCTTGCGGCTCGGAGGCGAAGACAAAGCCTTCCGCTGTTTCCGCATAGTAAAGCGGTTTGATGCCGAAGGGATCGCGGGCGAGGACGAGCCTTTCTTCCGTCGGATCGTAAAGGGCAAGCCCGTACATCCCGCGCAAGCGGCCGACAAAGCCGAGGCCTTCCTTCGCGTAGAGGTGAAGCAACGGCTCGCAATCCGAGCGCGTGCGGAAAACCGCTCCCGGCAACGCCTCGCGCAGTTCAACGTAATTGTAAATCTCGCCGTTGGCGATCAGGACACACCCGTTCGGGTGCAAAAGCGGCTGATCGCCCGTCTCAAGGTCGATGATCGCAAGACGGGTGTGGACCAGGCCGACCGGCCCCTTCACATAGCGTCCGCGGCCGTCCGGTCCGCGATGGCCAAGGCTGTCCGCCAGCCCGTCCAGGCGAGCGGGCGCGGGCGAGACGCCATCCGTTCGGAAGATGCCGGCGATCCCGCACATCAGGCCTTGATCCGCTCGAAGAAGTCGAGGTAACGGCGAACGACGGCGGCCTTCGTGAAATTTGCCTCGAACGTCGCCTTTCCTCCGGCGACTAGGGCCTGGCGGAGCGTCGCGTCCCCGATCAGCCGGTTGAGGGCGGCGGCCAAGGCGGCGGCGTCCTCGATGGGCACGAGCAGCGCGTCCTTTCCATCCGTGATGACGCCGGCGGGGCCGGCGG
Organism: Pseudomonadota bacterium; assembly: GCA_040752895.1. Classification (NCBI taxonomy): domain Bacteria; kingdom Pseudomonadati; phylum Pseudomonadota; species Pseudomonadota bacterium. The sequence goes on along the minus strand of JBFMHN010000004.1, from coordinate 265,313 downwards.
AAGCGGCGGCGACCAGCGGCGCGCCGTAGGCCCAGGCCTCAAGCGTCACCGTACCGAAGGGCTCGTAGCGGGAAGGAAAGATGGCGACGTCGGCGGTGGCGAAAAGGGCCGCCTTATCCTCGCGCCAGCCGAGGAAACGCACCCGCGGCGCGACGCCCAGCTTTCTGGCCAAGGCCTCGATATCGGCCCGCGCCGGTCCTTCGCCGGCCAGCCACAGATAGGCGGCGGGTACCTGCGTCAGGGCTTGCAGCAAAACGTCGAATCCCTTCGCCGGGTGCATTCTGCCCAGGGAAAAGAGAAGCGGCACGTCCTCCGGCGTGTCGAAGGCGGCGCGCGCAACGGGGGGGGCCGCTTCGGGAATCGCAAAATTCGGAAGATAGACCGCGCGCGCCTCAGGCCAGCCGTTCCGCACGGTGTAGGCGACAATATCCGGCGTGTTCCCGATCAGCCAGTCGCAGGTCTTGTAATATTTGAGATTGTAATAGCCGCCGAGCCGCGCGGCATGGACATAGGGCCCGTGCGGGCATTTGCGGGAGGCCCGGTTCATCCAACTCAGCACGATGTCGGCGCCGAAGGCTTGCGCCTCCCGCCGCAGGCCGGGGCCGGTCCGCCGGTCGAGGAAGCCGCCGAAGGGAAGCTCGACGGGCGTAATCCCGCCCGCCTCGAGACGGGCGCGGCGAAGCGCGTTCGGACGCATGACGACACGCTGTTCGAGGCCGGCTTCGTGAAGGGCGAGCACGAGGCTTACGAAGAACGTCTCGGCACCGCCATGCGCGGCACCCGCAATGCATTGAAGCACCCTTGTCATCCGAGGCTTTATACGAAGCCCCCCTCCCCTTGCCAAGCGATCCCCTTGCGGAACGGAAACGCCGGTCTAAACTGAAAGGGATGCCACTAACGCGTTCTTCTGCCACGCCGCCTTCCATCGCTCCCCTCGAAAACCGCGGTCTGTTGCGGCTTTCGGGCGAAGACGCGACGGTTTTCCTGCAAGGCGTCGTCTCGACCGATGTCCGCAAGGTCAGCGCGCACCGCGCGGTCTTTGGCGCGCTGTTGACGCCTCAAGGCAAATACCTCTTTGATTTCTTCGTCTTTGCCCTGAACGGCGACTTCTACCTGGACGGCGAGAAGGCCAGGCTTGCCGACCTCAAGAAGCGGCTCACGCTTTACAAGCTTCGCGCCAAGGTGACGATCGAGGAAGCGGAAGCCTTTCGCGTTCATGCCTTCTTCGGCGAAGGCGCGCTGGCGAAGCTTGGCCTGCCGGAGGAAGAAGGGGCCGCGAAACCCTTCGAAGGGGGCCTCCTCTATGCGGACCCGAGGCTTGCCGCGGCCGGCGCCAGGGCCGCCTTGCCCGTGCACGCGACCCCACAGGCGGCTGGCTTTGCGGCAAGCGACTTCGCAACCTACGACCGTTTCCGCATGAGCCTCGGCCTCCCCGACGGCAGCCGCGATCTGGCGCCGGAGAAATCCACCCTCCTCGAATACGGCTTTGACGAGCTCAATGGCATCGACTGGCGGAAGGGCTGCTATATAGGCCAGGAAGTAACCGCCCGCATGAAGCACCGCGGCCTCGTGCGGAAGCGTCTGCTGCCGGTCACCTTCGCTGGCGACCCGCCACCCGCCGGCACGCCGGTCCTCCACGAAGGCCGCGAGGTCGGCGTGCTGTGCTCGGCGGCGGAAGGAATGGGCCTTGCCCTTTTACAGCTTGCCGCGGTCGAAGACGCCGGCGGCGGCAACGCGCCGCTCCTCGCCGGTGCGACGCGGCTCACGCCTCATCGGCCTTCCTGGATGCGGGCTTAACTCGCCTTAAGCGCGGCATGCGCCGCGGCGAGCCTTGCGATCGGCACCCGGTAGGGCGAGCAGGAAACGTAGTCGAGGCCGATGCGCTCGCAGAAGGCGACCGAGGCGGGGTCGCCGCCATGCTCGCCGCAGATGCCGAGATGGAGATTGCCGCGGGCGGCGCGGCCGCGCTCGGCGGCGATGCGGATCAACTCGCCCACCCCTTCCACGTCGAGCGTCGCGAACGGGTCTTTCCGAAGCAGGCCCTTGTCGAGATAGGACTTCAGGAACCCGCCGGCGTCGTCCCGCGAGATGCCGAAGGTGGTCTGGGTAAGGTCGTTGGTGCCGAAGCTGAAGAATTCCGCCGACCGGGCGATCTGACCGGCGAGAAGCGCGGCGCGGGGCAGCTCGATCATGGTGCCGACCCGGTAGGTGATCCGAACCCCGCTGGCGGCGGCGATGCCGTCCGCGACCTTGTCCACAACCGCCTTCAGAAAGTCGAATTCTTCCTTGGTGGCGACGAGCGGGATCATGATCTCCGGCACGATCGCCGCGCCGGTCTCCTTGGCGACCAGTGTCGCCGCCTCGAAAATCGCCTGGGCCTGCATCTCGTAGATTTCCGGGTAGGTGATGCCGAGGCGGCAACCGCGATGGCCAAGCATCGGGTTCACCTCGCGCAGCTGCTCGGCGCGGGCCTTGACGTCCACCGCCTCGGCGCCGATGCTTTTCGCAAGCTCTTCGATCTCCGGCCCGGTCTTGGGCAAAAATTCGTGCAGCGGCGGATCTAAAAGCCGGATCGTCACCGGCAGGCCCGCCATGATGCGGAAGATCTCGGCGAAGTCGTCCCGCTGCATGGGCCGGAGTTTCGCCAGCGCCTTGCGCCGGGCTTCGGCGTCCTTGGCGAGAATCATCTCGCGCACCGCGAGAATACGCCCGGTATCGAAGAACATATGTTCGGTCCGGCAAAGGCCGATCCCTTCCGCCCCGAAACGCCGCGCGGTTGCGGCATCCTGCGGCGTCTCCGCGTTGGCGCGGACGCCGAGCCGGCGGATGCCGTCGGCCCAGCGCATCAGGGTTACGAAATCGCCGGAAAGCTCGGGCCGGCGCATTGGCACCTGGCCGGCGAGCACGCGCCCGTTCGCGCCGTCGATGGTGATGACGTCGCCCCGCTTGAAGAGGCGACCGCGGATTCGCATCTCGCCGGCGGCCTCGTCGAGGCGAATCTCGCCGGCGCCGGAAACGCAGGGCCGTCCCATGCCGCGGGCGACGACGGCGGCGTGGCTGGTAAGCCCGCCGCGAGTCGTCAGGATGCCGACGGCGGCGTGCATGCCCTGGATGTCCTCCGGGCTGGTCTCGACCCGCACCAGGATGACGTCCTTGCCGCGCCCCGCCTCGATCCCGGCCTCGGCCGCCGTGAAGACGATGGCGCCGGACGCCGCGCCTGGCGAAGCGGGCAGGCCGGTCGCCAGCACCTCTTGCGGAGTCTCCGGGTCGAGTGTCGGGTGCAGAAGCTGGTCGAGAGCGGCCGGGTCGATCCGCCGGATCGCCTCCTCGTGGGTGATCAGCCCTTCTTCCGACATGTCGACGGCGATCTTTAGCGCGGCGTGGATCGTCCGCTTGCCGTTGCGGGTCTGCAGCATCCAGAGCTTCTTCTTCTGCACCGTAAACTCGATGTCCTGCATGTCGCGGTAATGGGATTCGAGCTCGGTGCGGATCGCCAGGAGTTGGGCGAAAACGTCGGGCATCGCTTCCTCGAGCGAAGGCCGTTTGTCGCCCCCCGCCATGTCTTGGGCGCGCTTTGCCAGCGGCTGCGGCGTGCGGATGCCGGCGACAACGTCTTCGCCCTGGGCGTTGATCAGAAACTCGCCATAGAATTCCTTCCCGCCGGTCGCCGGGTTGCGGGTGAAGGCGACCCCGGTCGCGCAATCCTCGCCCATATTCCCGAACACCATCGCCTGCACGTTCACCGCCGTCCCCCAATCCTCGGGAATGTCGTGCAGCCTGCGATAGATGGTCGCGCGCGGGTTCATCCAGCTGGCGAAGACCGCCCCAATGGCGCCCCAGACCTGGGCATGCGGGTCCTGGGGGAAAGGGGCGTCCAGCGTTTCTTCGATTTTGCGCTGGAAGGCACCGGTAACCGCCACCCAGTCCTCGGCGCTGAGGTCGGTGTCGAGGGTGTGGCCGTGTTCCTCCTTATAAAGTTCGAGGATCTCCTCGAAGAGGTGGTGGGGCACGCCCAGCACGACGTTGCCATACATCTGGAGAAAACGCCGGTAGGTGTCATAGGCGAAGCGCTTGTCCCCGCTCAACTCCGCCAGCCTTTCGGCCGTCGCGTCGTTGAGGCCGATGTTGAGGACAGTGTCCATCATGCCCGGCATCGAGGCGCGCCCGCCGGACCGCACGGAAAGCAGAAGGGGGTTTTTCGGATCGCCGAATTTGGCGCCGGCGATCTTCTCGACCCGCCGAAGGGCCTTTTTTACCTCGGCCAGAAGGCCGTCCGGATAGGCGTGGTCGTTCGCGTAGTAATGGGCGCAGACCTCCGTAGAGAGCGTGAAGCCGGGCGGCACGGGCAGGCCTAAGTTGCTCATCTCGGCCAGGTTTGCCCCCTTGCCGCCGAGCAGGTCCTTCATGCCGGCGTTGCCGTCGGCGTGCCCGACGCCGAAGCCGTATACCCATCGCGCTTTTGCTTTTCCGAACTTCATCCTTCGACCTTCGAAAAATCCGCAACCGCTTCCAGCGTGCGCCGGATATCGGCCAGTAGGTGCAGGCGGTTCCGCCGCAAATCCTTCTCCTCCGTGTTGACCGTGACGCGATCGAAGAAGGCGTCCACCGGCACGCGCAGGCGCGCAAGCGCCGACATCGCAACCGAGAATTCTTCGTTCTTCAAGGCGGCATCGGCCAGTTTCCGAACTTCCTTGAGGCGGTTTTGAAGCTCGCGCTCTTCCTTCTCGACGAGCTTTTCCTCCGCGACATCGCCGTCATAGACGGTCTTGTCGTTCTTTTCCTCGATGTGGACGATGTTCCGTGCCCGACGGTAGGCGGTGAGCAGGTTGGCGCCGTCCTCGCTTTCCAGGAAGCCGCGCAGCGCCTCGACCCGTTCGAGCAGACGAACGAGATCGTCCTCGCCGGTCCGCGCGAAGACGGCGGCGACGTGGTCATGGCGCACGCCTTTTTCGCGTAAATGCACCTTCAGGCGATCGGCGAAGAAATCGAGCAACGCGTCCGCCAGCCCGGCCGGCGCCTTTACGGGCAGGCGGCCGGCGGCCGCCTCGAACGCGGCGCGCAGGGAAAGGTGCAGGCGGTTTTCGAGGATCAGGCGAATGACGCCAAGCGCGGCGCGGCGGAGCGCGAACGGGTCCTTCGAGCCGGTCGGCTTCTCGCCGATCGCGAAGAAGCCGACGAGCTGGTCGATCTTGTCGGCCAGGGCAAGGGCAAGGCTCACCGGCTTCACCGGGCAGGCGTCGCTTGGGCCCTTGGGCGCATAGTGCTCGGCGATGGCGTCGGCCACTTCCGTCGGTTCGCCGCTGGCCAGCGCGTAGTAACGCCCCATCACCCCCTGCAGCTCGGGGAACTCGCGGACCATGCCGGAAAGCAAATCGCATTTCGCAAGCTGGCCGGCGCGGCGCGCCAGCTCCGGTTTCGCCCCAACCTGCCCGGCCAGACGGTCCGCCAGCTCCTGCAGCCGGAAGGCGCGTTCCGCCTGGGTGCCGAGCCTGGCATGGAAGACAACGTCGTGAAGGCCGGGGAACCAGTCCACCAGCTTCTTCTTCCGGTCATGGTCCCAGAAAAATTTCGCGTCCTGAAGGCGCGCCCGCAGCACACGTTCGTTCCCGGCGACGATCTCCCGGCCGCCGTCGGCGGCCTGCATGTTCGAAACGACGAGGAAGCGGGGGGCGAGCTTTCCTTCCCTCGTAAGAAGCGAGAAATATTTCTGGTGCGTTCGCATCGCCGTCGTCAGCACTTCCCGCGGCAGCGCCATGAAACCCGGTTCAATATCGCCCAGAAGCACGACCGGCCATTCGACGAGGCCGGCGACTTCTTCCAGAAGGCCTTCCTCCTTTTCCAGAAGAAGCCCCTCGTTCTTGGCGGCCAGGACGGCGTCCGCCGCGATCGCCGCCGCCCGCTCCACGGCGTCCAGCATGACGTAGGCCGCGCGCAGGCGTTCCCGGTAGTCGGCGAAGTCCTTCACCTTGAAGGGCTTCGGCGCTAGAAAGCGATGACCGGCCGTCGAGTCCGTCGCCTGCAACGGCCCGAAGGCAATCGGCACCGTCTTACCGTCGAAAAGGCAGAGAAGGCCGTGCAGGGGGCGGACCCAGCGGATCTTCCCGGCCCCCCAGCGCATGGATTTCGGCCACGGGAAATTGCCGAGGATTTCCGGCAGAAGCGCGGCAAGAACTTCCGCCGTCGGCCGGCCCCTCCGTTCGATCTTCGCGAAATAGAACTCGCCCTTTTCCGTCTTTCGCCTCTCGCAGGCCTCCAGCGCAAGCCCGACGGAAGAAAGGAACCCTTCGATCGCTTTCTGGGCGGCGTCCACGCGGGGGCCCTTCTTCTCTTCCACGGCGTCAGCCTGGGCCTTGGGAAGACCTTCGACGTGCAGCGCAAGCCGTCTCGGCGTGACGTACGTCTTGATCCGATCGAAGGGAAGCTCTGCCGCCGCAAGTTTTTCCGAGACGATCCGCTCGAGGTCGGCCGCGGCGCGCCCTTGCATGCGGGCGGGGATTTCCTCCGATAAAAGCTCGAGCAAAAGCCCCGCCATCGCTTAAAGCCTTCCCTCGCTGGCAAGCCAGGTTTCGCAGCAGGCCTTCGCCAGCTGACGGACGCGCGCGATATAGACGGCGCGCTCGGCGACGCTGATGACGCCGCGGGCGTCCAGCAGATTGAAGATGTGGCTTGCCTTGATGCACTGGTCATAGGCCGGCAGGGAAAGCTTGTGTCCGAGAAGGTCTCGGCATTCGCTTTCGGCGTCCGTGAACTGGCGAAGCAAGCGTTCGGTATTGGCGTGCTCGAAATTGTAGGCCGAGTATTCACGCTCGTTCGTCAGGAAGACATCGCCGTAGCGAACGCCTTCCGCGCCGGGTTTTCCGTTCCAGTCGAGATCGAAGACGTTCTCGACCTTCTGAACATACATGGCAAGCCGTTCCATTCCGTAGGTCAGCTCCACCGAAACCGGATCGCACTCGATTCCGCCCACCTGCTGGAAGTAGGTGAACTGCGTCACTTCCATCCCGTCGCACCACACCTCCCAGCCCAGTCCCCAGGCGCCCAGCGTCGGGCTTTCCCAGTCGTCCTCGACGAAGCGGATGTCGTGGCGCAGGGGATCGATGCCGAGATGCGCGAGACTCCGCAAATAGGTGCCCTGCACGTCCTCGGGCGAGGGCTTCAGGATAACCTGGAACTGGTAGTAGTGCTGCAGCCGGTTCGGGTTCTCCCCATAGCGCCCGTCCGCCGGCCGGCGGGAGGGCTGCACATAGGCGGCCCGCCACGGCTTGGGCCCCAGCGCGCGCAGCGTCGTCGCCGGGTGAAAGGTGCCGGCGCCCATTTCCATGTCGTAGGGCTGCAAAAGGACGCAGCCCTCCTCCGCCCAGAACGCCTGGAGCCGCAAGATCAGATCCTGAAAGGAAGGCGGCTTCGTCATTTTTTCTTCTACCGGTAGGGACAGTCTTCCCGCTCGCAGGCCTCCGCCCCGGCTGCCCGGTATGTCTTGCAAACCGGGCATTCCTGCATTTCGAGCGCGTCCGGCGCCCCGTCACGGCCGGGCTTCATGGCCCGGCGGAACGCCTTGAAGCCGTACCACAGGACCGCGACAATGACGGCAACGACGAAAAGCTTGACGAGGTTGAGCGCGAACATGCCGCACCATACGGTGCCGCCCGCGCCTTGCCAACTGGCGGCGTTCAGGCCCCCACTAGGTGCAACGCCTTGCCGTCGCGCAGGACTGCCTCCGCCTCGGCCGTGTAGGCGCCGGTTCCGTCGTGGAGAACAAGCCCCGCCTGCCGCGCCAGGCTCGGCGGGCCGCCTTTTCGCCCCTGCACGAGAACGCGCTTGGCCGGCCGGCCGGCGGCGGACAGCAGCGGAAAAGCGGCAAGCGCGCCCACGCCGCCGCGCAAATTTTCCAAAAGTTCCTCAAGGCGGTCCATCCGATGAAGGAAGGTGAGCGTGCCTCCCGGCTTCGCCAGGCGAAGGGCGAAGCCGACCCACTCGGCAAGCCTCGCGCTTCCCCCCCCATACCCTTCGACATGGGCGATCGCGCGCGTTCTTTCCTTCGGCGGGTCCGTCTTTTCCGCCTCGAGGTGCGGCGGATTCGCAAAGACGTGATCGTAAGCGCCTTCCAGAAAGGCCGCCGGGGGCGTCAGCAGGTCGCCCTCCGTCACGCGAACGCGGTCGTCGAGCCGGTTCAGGCGGGCGTTCCATCGGGCAAGCGCACACAAATCCGCCTGCAACTCGATCCCGTCGATGACCAGACCCGGCACCCGAAGGGCCAGGCAAAGCGCCGCCGCCGCACTTCCCATTCCGATCTCGAACGCGCGCTCCCCCGCCGTTGCCGGGACGGCGGCGGCCAGCAGGACGGGATCGATCGCCACGCGGTACCCCCGCACCGGCTGGGCGAAACGGAGGCGCCCGCCGAGCAGCGAGTCTTCCTGCCATTCGTATGCGGCTTCCATTATCCGATGCCTTCCGCTTCTTCGACGATCGCCTGGGCGCGCGCAAAATCCTCATCCATCACCATCAGCCGCCGCGGGAGAACGCCGATGCTGCCTTCGAGTACGCTCATATGCGCATCGAAGACGACGGCTTCGATGGCCGCCTCCTCCAGCCGCGCCATCAGCCAGGAGAGAAGCACCGGATCGTTCGTGCGCAGCAATTCCTTCATGGGGCGTAGCAGCTTGACCGAGGCGGAAGGGAACTTCTATGCTCGCCGAAATCGGCGGGATGTCAAGCAACCCAAGGGATGGCCGTGGGCATTGTCGTCAACTTGAGCATGGCCGAACAAAAGGCGGGGGCCACCTTCGACCGGATCGGCGCGCTGGTTCGTGACGACCTTGAGGCGGTCAACCAGGTCATCCTCGGCGCCCTCCAGAGCCGCGTCCCTTTAATCCCCCAGCTTGCCCATTACCTGATCGCCTCGGGCGGCAAGCGCCTGCGCCCCATCCTCACCTTGGCCGCGGCCCGCATGTGCGGCTACGACGGGACACGCCACATAGGCCTTGCGGCCAGCGTCGAGTGCATCCACACGGCGACGCTCCTCCACGACGACGTTGTGGATGACAGCACCCTTCGCCGCGGGGCAGCCTCGGCGAACGCGCTGTGGGGAAACGAATCGAGCGTGCTGGTCGGCGACTTCCTCTTCGCGCAGGCCTTCCGGCTCATGGTGGCGGACGGCTCCCTCAAGGTGCTCGCCATCCTTTCGCACGCGGCGGCCGTCATCGCGGAAGGCGAGGTCCTGCAGCTTTCCACCGCGAACGACCCGGAGACCAGCGAGGCCAACTATCTCGATGTCATCCAGGCAAAAACCGCGACCCTTTTCGCCGCCGCCTGCGAAGTGGGCGCCGTGCTGGCGGACCGCCCGAAGGTCGAGGAGGAGGCGCTCCGCAGCTACGGCCTCAACCTGGGCACCGCCTTCCAACTGGTGGACGACGTTCTCGACTATTCCGCCCAGCAGGCGATCCTTGGCAAGACGATTGGCGACGATTTCCGGGAAGGCAAGATCACGCTGCCCATCGTCCTCGCCTTTCGCCGGGGCAGCGCGGACGAGCGCCGCTTCTGGTGCCGGACGGTGGAGGACCTGGAGCAGCGGGAGGGCGACCTCGAACGCGCCATCGAGATCATGAAGGCGCGGGACGCCCTTACCGACACCATCGCGCGGGCCCGCCACTACGGCGCCGTAGCGCGCGACGCCCTTGGCATCTTCCCGAACGGCGCGGCCAAGGCGGCGCTGACCGACCTCGTCGATTTCTGCATCGAGCGCGCCTATTAGACGCCGCTTGGGGTCTTGCTTGTCGGGCGGCGGCCTTTAAGGGTATAAGGCGGCCCTCGATCGGAGTGTAGCTCAGCCTGGTAGAGCACCGCCTTCGGGAGGCGGGGGTCGGAGGTTCGAATCCTCTCACTCCGACCAATATTTTTCAAAGACTTAACTTGAAAAAACTGGCACAGAAACAGTGCTCGGTGGTTCAAATGAACCAGCCGATAATTTCAATGGGTTAGATTACGAGAGACAGGGGTCTGTTTGTTCAATTGAAGCAAATCGCCACCAAGGTGGATGTATATGGCAAATTCAAAAACGGGCTTCGGTGACCCCAAACAATTAATCAGTTTCGCCGAACAATTTCTATCGGGTCAGACGGGAAGGCTGCGGAAAGATATTGCCGCTTGCATTACGCCTGGCGTCCCCGGAGGCAAGCCAGCGTATTTTCCAGCTCTCATGACATTAGTTGGGTTTATCGAAATGCTTGGGTGCTTATACGAAGGTAATCTCTGCGGCAGGAAAAAAATATTTCTCCAATATGCAAAAAAATATATGTGGCTTGAGAAAGAAGTTACAGAATACGAAGAAGCATTAGATATACTTTATGAAACACTTCGTCACAAAGTTGCACACCTTTCTCATCCTTATTATGTCACACGTTTCCCGGATCCGGATAAGCAGAAGAAGGGGAATTCAAAAAAATTAAATAAAGATCCTAAAAGAATTACTTGGGAAGTAGGCTTCTACGAAGATCGTCTGCAAACGTTGACCCTAATACCAACAGGGAAGGAAAAACTATCTATACCTGCCCCCGGTCTTCCCTGGGATGTCTACTACGACCATCTGCTCAGAGTAGATATTACGTCATTCGCAAATCATGCGGTCGCATCAGTAAGCAGGTATTTCGACGATCTTAAAAGAGAGCGGATACTTCAAGAAAAGTTCGAAAAATGCATGCAGACTTATTACCCTAAAGAATGAGGAAAGAGGCGGTGCTCAGAGGTTCATTTGAACCGTTTTTGAGCGGCGCTACAATTAAGCCTTCTGGGGTCGGAGGTTCGAATCCTCTCACTCCGACCATTCCCCGCCTCCGGCACGCCCGGCACGAGAATCATGCGCATCGAGATCCTTGCCGAAGCCCTTCAGCACCATCAGGCCGGCGACCTGGCGCGGGCGGAGGCGCTTTACCGCGACGTCCTGAAAAGCCAACCCCGGCAGCCCGACGCGCTGCACCTTCTGGGCGTGCTCACCCACCAGCTAGGCGAAAAGGCGGCGGCGGCCGACCTTATCCAGCAAGCGATCTCCGCCAAGCCGGACGCGCCCAGCTACCACAACCACCTCGGCAACGTGCTCCGCGAGCTGGGCGAACCCGCCAAGGCGCGGCGCGCCTACAAGAAGGCGCTTTTCTATCAGCCCGATTTCGCCGAGGCCCATTGCAACCTCGCCACCCTCGCCCACGAGCAAGGCGAAGGGAAGAACGCTATTTTCCATTACGAGCAGGCCCTTGTGCTCAACCCCCCTTTTCCAGAGGTTCCGTTGGTCGGCCTCGCGCATGTCCTGCAATTTTTCGTGCCCAGCGCCTACCGGGCGAACCTCGAAAGCCTGCTCTTGAAATGCTTCGCCTCGCCGGCCGTCGGCCATCAGAAGCTGGCGCTCGTTACCGCCGATCTGCTCCGCCTCAAATACCCGGCATGCCTTGCGGGGAGCCCGTCGCAAGACGAAGAAAGCGCCCTTCTGGAAGACCCGCTTCTTCTCGCGCTGCTCGCCAAGACGATCAATTTCGACCCGGCATTCGAGCGCCTTCTCACCGGTCTGCGGGCGCGCTTCTTCCTGGCCGGGGAGGCGCCCGAAAAGGCGTTTTCCTTTCTCGCCGCGCTGGCTGAACAAGGGTCCAACAACGCCTATGTTTTCTACGCGACGGCGGAAGAGGAAGCCGGGCTTGCGGCGCTAAAGACTGAGATTGAGTCCAAGATCGAGTCCGCCACGCGGCTGACGCCGCCCCTCTGGCAGAAACTGCTTCTCTTCGCGCTTTACGCCCCCCTTCGCACGTTGCGCGGCGCCGAGAAGTTGCGCGGGGCGGACGCACCTTCCCACCTCCGGCCGATTATCCGGAAGACGCTGGAGGACCGTTTGGAGGAGGAAGCGATCGCGCACGGCATCCCGACGCTCACCGCCATCGCGGACGCAACGTCCCGCGCCGTGCAGAACCAGTACGAAGAAAACCCCTACCCGCGCTGGCTTTCCGTTGACCGCCGCCCGCCGTCGATGCCGGCGGCACGCCCGCCCGTCCTAGCCGACGCCGACGCCCGGAACGAAATCCTGATCGCCGGCTGCGGCACCGGCCAGCAGGCCGTCCTGCGCGCGCTCGCTTCGCCGAACGCCCACATCACCGCCGTTGACTTAAGCCGCGCGAGCCTCGCCTACGCTATCCGGATGGCCCGCCAGTTCAGCCTCCGGAATATCGACTTCGGCCAGGCCGACGTTCTTAATCTCGGTGCGCTGAAGAAGAAATTTCCGGTCATCGAATGCGGCGGCGTCCTCCACCACCTCGAGGACCCGGTTGCCGGTTGGACCGTGCTCGCGGACCTTCTCCGCCCGGGCGGCGTCCTGTTCGTCGGCCTCTATAGCGAGAAAGCGCGCCAGCCGATCGTCAAGGCGCGGCAATGGATCGCGGGGCTCGGGCTTACGCCGACCGCCCACGCCATGCGCGAACTTCGGCAGCGCGTTCTTTTTCACGCGGCCGGCGACGCTGCGCCGGACTTGGGGTACTTCAAGGCATGCCACGATCTGTTTGACCTGAACGGCTGCCGCGACCTGCTCTTTCACGTCCGGGAGCACCGCTTCCGGCTACCCGAGATCGGCGAGATTCTCGATCGTCTCGGCCTTCGCTTCACGGGTTTTCATCTGGAAGACCCCGAGGTCCGGCGGGCCTATGCGGCGCGCTTCCCGGACGACCCCGAGATGCGCAACTTGCACAACTGGGACCGCTTCGAAGACGAATTCCCCGCCACCTTCGTCAACATGTACCAGTTTGGCTGCGTGAAACCGGCAACCCCCTGACGGCGGCTTACGCTTTAGGGGTGCGCGGCGCCGCCGGTTTCCAGGCTCAAATGCGCAAGCCGGCCGAGGAGAAATTCGATGTCGTCGCTGCACATATCCTCGTATTGGGTGAGGATGCGCTCGATGATGCGCCGGCAGTGGCGCTCGCGATCGAAGTCCCCGCCGTCATAGCCCGTTTCCTCGGCGACCTCGACCGCCACGCGAAACGCCGGGTACAAATTCTCCGGCAGGCCGCTTCGCATATAGATCGCCTTCAAGCCCAGGGGCCCCTTGTCGAAGACCAGCTGGTAGGCGCTGGTGACCGCGATGCCGGTGCGCCGCGCCAGGCTGGCGACGAAGAAGTCAATGTCCCCGGTGCAGACGGCGCGCAGGATGATGCTGGGCGTCAGGCGATCGTTCTGGTGCAACTGATGGACGAGGTCTTCCGCCGACGGCCCGCCGCCTTTCGGATCGAGCAGGCCAAGGGTCGCGCGTTCACGGGTCTGCAGGACGAGCGCGCTCGCCACCTCGGGCGAGAGGTCGTGGCGGGCGACGAGATCCGCAAGCAGGTTGTCGGAAGCCAGCTTCACGAGCCGCTCGGCGATCGAAGCCGGCAGGGTCGCGCGATGAATGATCGGCGCTTGGATCGCCTCGTTCTCGCCGAAAGTGTCGATTACCTTGTGCAGGGTCCGCTCGGAAAGTGCCGCCCCCCGGTTGCCGACCAGGCTGACGACAACGGATTCCGGTCCCGTTTCCACGAGGACGTCGGAAACCTCCTCCGAAACGGCCGCCCGCCGGGAAATGGCAAGCCGCTTGCCAACACCTTGACTGCGTACGATTTCAACGAGATCGCGGTCCGTCAGCACCCCGCTCGCTTCGAGCATCGGGACCCCGACCGATTCAACGTCCATGGCTAGCGTCAGCGCGATATCGCGCGGCACGAAGGGACAGGCCCTCAACTGCCTGGAAAGCGCCTCGCGGACTCGCACGGCTGCGTCGCGGGCCATGACGCGGAAGATCTCCTCGGCAAGACCGCGCTCCATGGCGGTCAGTTGGCCGGAGTCGAACTCGGCGGCGATTTTTTCCGCCGTGTGCGCCCGCACCGCATCGGAGGGGTCGTTGAGAAGTTTTTCGACGTCTTTTTTCGTGAGCTGCGCCATGCCGGAAACGGAACCTGGTAATTTCGACAAACACCGCCTGCTTTGGTGAAATTTGCGCACAGACGGTTAAGATAGTGTTAGGACGGCTTGCGGTTTTCGCCAAAGCCTTACGTTTTATTTTACCGCCGAAAGGCCAATTGCCATCCACTGCATACGGATTTATGCTTTTGCATACATCCATCCGGCGGAGGCACGTTTTGACGCCCGACATTCCATCGCAAGAGCCGCCATCTCAGGAAACGGGTGAAGACCTTCCGGACATTCTTTACAAGTGCAAGCACTGCACCTACCGCTACCCCTTGCGGCAGACGCCGCGGAAGGAGGGCAAGTTTCTCTGCCCGCATTGCGGAGAGTCCTTCGAGCTGGACGAGGAAGCCTTGGCCGAGCTCGAAACCGGCTATTAAAAGGGCAGCCGCCGCTCCCGCTGCAAGAAGGCCGAAGGGATCTGGCAAGGTCTCGCAGATTTCAATGGCTCGCGCCGGAGACGGCGGCAAAAACCACAAATACTTTGGCGTTATATCCGACCCGATACCCACTATATAATGCCGGCAATGGCGCGTGTAACGTAACACCACCGTCATCTGCGGCTCGCACGAAGGCATTGGCCTGCGTTGACAGGAGCGCCTACGGCTTCTAATTTTCTAACGAGAACAAGGTGCTGCCGTCAAAAGCGCCACGGGGAGATACCAACAAGGTAGGGGAAACCGGAATGCAGAAATCCTTGAACATCGATCCCAACAAATGCACCGGCTGCCTGCAGTGCGAAATGGCCTGCGCCTTTGAACTGGAAGGCTCCTTCAACCCCGCCCATTCCCGGATCAAGATTTTCCATTTCGAAGAGCAGGGGCGCTTTGTCCCTTACACCTGCACCCAGTGCGCCGAGGCGTGGTGCCTGCACGCCTGCCCGGTCGACGCCATCAAGATGAACGCCGAGACCGGCGCGAAGGTGGTGGACGAAGCGACCTGCGTCGGGTGCAAGGTCTGCACGATCGCCTGCCCGTTCGGCACCGTGAACTACAACCAGGCGTCCGGCAAGGTCATCAAGTGCGACCTCTGCGGCGGCGACCCGGCCTGCGCCAAGGCCTGTCCGACCGAAGCCATCACCTATGTCGACGCGAACTGGACGGGCCTGGAGAAGATGCGCGCCTGGGCCGCCAAGACGGATTCCGGCGCGCAGGCCGCGCAGGCGCCACAAGCCCCCGCCGGGCACTGAACCTTAGGAGAGACACCATGGGCTGGCATAAGAAAATCCTGCGAGTCAATCTGACGAAGGGAACGTGCAAGAGCGAACCCCTCAACATGGAGTGGGCGCAGCAGTATCTGGGCTCTCGTGGCCTGGCGACGAAGTACCTTTACGAAGAGATAGACCCCGCCGTCGATCCGCTCTCTCCCGATAACAAGCTTCTTTTCGCGACCGGCCCTCTCACCGGCACCAGCGCTTCGACCTCCGGCCGCTATACGGTGGTGACGAAGGGTGCGCTGACCAACGCAATCGCCTGCTCGAACTCCGGCGGTTTCTTCGGGGCCGAACTCAAGTTCGCGGGCTACGACATGGTGATCCTGGAGGGCCGCGCGCCGAAGCCCGTCTACCTCTGGATCAACGACGACGAAGTGAAGCTGCTGCCGGCCGACAAAATCTGGGGCACCTCGGTCTGGAATACGGAAGAGTGGATCAAGAAGACCCACCAGGACCCCTTGATCCGCGTCGCCTCGATCGGGATTTCCGGCGAGAAGGGCGTGAAATACGCCTGCGTCGTCAACGACCTGCATCGGGCGGCCGGCCGTTCCGGTGTCGGCACGGTGATGGGCTCGAAAAACTTGAAGGCAATCGCCTGCCGCGGCACGAAGGGGGTCAAGTTGGCCAACCCGCGGAAATTCATGGAGATTGCCGCCGCCACGAAGAAGCAGCTCAAGGAAAGCGCCTTCACCGGCCAGGGCCTGCCGGCCTACGGCACGCAAGGCGTGACCAGCGTCATCAACGAATCGGGCATTTACCCGACCCGCAACCACCAGGACGTCCAATTCGAAGGCGCCAACAAGATTGGCGGCGAGGCGATGTTCAAGCCGCGCCCGACGGACGGGCAGACGAACATGGTCCGCAACTCGGCCTGTTTCGGCTGCACGATCGCCTGCGGCCGGGTCACCAAGATCGACAAGAGCCACTTCTCCGTGAAGGACAAGCCGCGCTACCACGGCGCGTCCGGCGGTCTCGAATACGAGTCCTCCTGGGCGATGGGTGGCGATTGCGGCGTCGACGACCTCGAGGCGCTCACCTACGCGAACTACATCTGCAACGAACAGGGGATGGATACGATCTCCTTCGGCGCTTCGCTGGCGGCGGCGATGGAACTTTTCGAGCGGGGCTACATCACCGAAAAGGAAACCGGCGGGCTCAAACTCAACTTCGGCTCGGTGGAAGCCCTCGTCCAGGCGGTCGAACTGACCGGCAAGGGTGAAGGTTTCGGCGCCGACATCGGCCTAGGGTCGAGGCTTCTCTGCAAGAAATACGGCCACCCGGAAGTCGCCATGACCGTCAAGGGCCAGGAATTCGCGGCCTACGATCCGCGGGGCGCCCAAGGCATGTCCCTGGCCTATGCGACCAGCAACCGCGGCGCCTGCCACCTGCGCGGCTATACGATCGCCGTCGAAATCTTCGGCATCGGCGCCAAGCTCGATCCGTTGACGACGGAAGGCAAGCCCGAAGTTTTGAAGATCGCCCAGGACACAACGTCGGTCATCGATTCGACCGGCCTTTGCATGTTCCCGAATTTCTGCTGGACGCTCGACGAATACCAGCAGCAGGTCCAGGCCGCCTGCGAGGGCGACTGGTCCATGGAGAAGATGCTGGAGACCGGCGAGCGGATCTGGAACCTAGAACGGATGTTCAACGATCGGGCGGGGCTGACAAAGGCGGACGATACGCTGCCGCAGCGCCTGCTCAAGGAACCGGCAAAAACCGGCCCCGGCAAGGGTCTGGTGGCAAAACTCGACGAGATGCTGCCGGAATATTACGAGATTCGCGGCTGGACGAAGGACGGACGGCCATCGAACGATACGTTGAAGCGGCTCAGCATCTAAATCTTTTCCAGGTGTCTGGGCTAACGAAACAACAGGGAAGGTGCCTTGCCGCGCCTTCCCTGATTCGTTTCCGGCGGATAGGCTAGAGCTGCGGGAGAAGGGTAAAAAACATGAAATACGTCATCGTGGGCGCCGGTCCGGCAGGCGTGGTCGCCGCCGCCATGCTGCGCAAGCTCGACCCGAAAACCGAGATCAAGCTGATCGGCGGCGAGCCCGAGCCGCCCTATTCCCGCATGGCGATCCCCTACTACCTGATCGGGAACGTCAAGGAAGAGGGTACCCACCTCAAGACGGACGCCAACTACTACAAGGAAAAACGGATCGACTATCAGCAGGGCTGGGTCACGAAACTCGACCCCAAGAAAAAGGAAGTCCACCTGAAGGACGGCAAGAAGGTGGGCTACGACAAGCTGCTGCTGGCGACGGGCGCCTACCCCATTCGGCCGCCGGTCCCCGGCATCGACGACCCCGACATCACCGGCTGCTGGACGCTCGAAGACGCCCGCCTGATCGCCAAAAAATGCAAGAAAGGCACGAAGGTCGTGCAGATGGGTGCCGGCTTCATCGGCTGCATCATCATGGAGGCCATCGCGCTCACCGGCGTTGATCTTACGATCGTCGAGATGGGCGACCGCATGGTCCCACGCATGATGAACGAGACGTGCGGCAACTTGATCAAGCGCTGGTGCGAGGAAAAGGGCATCCGGGTTCACACCTCGACGAAGATCGTCAAAATCGAGAAACGGCAGGACCAGAAGCCGGCCTACCTTCTGCACACGGCGGATGGCAAGAAACTGGAGGCCGACCTCATCATCGCCTCGACGGGGGTAGCGCCCGCCCTTGCCTACATCAAAGGAAGCGGCATCGAAATGAACAGCGGCATCCTTATCAACCCGTTCATGGAAACAAGCGTCCCCGATGTCTATGCCGCCGGCGACTGCGCCGAAGGGCGGGATTTCTCGACCGGCGGCTACGAGGTCCAAGCGATCCAGCCGACGGCCACCGAGCACGGCCGCATCGCCGCCCAGAACATGGCCGGTCTCAAGACCCCGCATCCAGGGTCGCTGAATATGAACGTCTTAGACACCGTCGGCCTCATCTCCAGCTCCTTCGGCCTGTGGATGGGGGTCGAGGGCGGCGACCACGCCGAGCTTCTGGACGCGGACAACTTCCGCTATCTGCGCCTCGAGTTTGAGGGCGACGTGCTGGTCGGCGCCCAGGCTTTGGGACTTACCCAGCATATCGGCGTCCTTCGGGGGCTCATTCAGACGAAAACCCACCTGGGCCCTTGGAAGGAGAAACTGATGGCCGATCCAACCCAAATCATGCCCGCCTATCTGGCGACGGCACAAGCGCAGGCACAGGCCAAGGCATGAAAATCACCCTGAAATTCTTCAGCACGCTCGCCGACTTCCTGCCGGCAGGCGCGGAAGATAACGTCGTGGAAATGGAAGCCGACAGCCCGGCCTCCGTCCAGGATATCGTCAACAAGCTGAATATCCCTTTGAAGATGGTCCACATGACCTTGGTGAACGGTGCCTATGTGGCCCCCGGCGATTTTGCATCCCGACAACTCAAGGACGGCGACGCCTTGGCGATGTGGCCGCCGCTGGCGGGTGGGTGACGACCGAAAAGACAGATGAGGGAAGCGCGGGCCTCCGACGTTCGATCGAGATCGCTTACAGCCATCGCGAACTCTTCAACGTCTTTCCGAGAATCTTCGCGCCCATGCCCGTCCGGATCGAGGGCACGCGGCTTACGGCCGAAGACGGCGGAAAGAAGATCGCTGTCGAGTTGGAGCCGGAACGCACGCGGCGCCTCGGCGCCGTATTCACGCTTCAGGATACGAATATCCACTTCACCTTCCACGGCTATACGGAAATCGAAGCGGACGCCTTCCTGCGGCACTTTCTCCTTCGCACGCAGCGCGGTGGCGGCTAACCGCCGGTAACGCTCATATGGCGACGAACGGTGGGCGGCGCGGCGCGGCGCTCAATAATGAAGTCGTGGCCCTTCGGTTTCCGTCCGATCGCTTCATGGATGGCGGCGATAAGTGCGGCGTCGCCCTCGCTCGAGCGAAGCGGCGTTCGCAAGTCGGCCTTGTCCTCCTGACCCAGGCACATATAAAGCCTGCCGGTGCAGGTGAGGCGCACCCGGTTGCAGGATTCGCAGAAATTATGGGAAAGCGGCGTGATGAAGCCGACCCGGCCGCCGGTTTCGCCAATTTCGACATAGCGGGCAGGACCGCCGCTCCGGTGGTCGCTGTCGCGCAATGTCCAACGCTGTTCGAGCCGCCGGCGTACATCCCCAAGCGGAAGATATTGGTCCATCCGGTCGGCGTCGATCTCACCCATCGGCATCGTTTCGATCAACGTCCAGTCGAACCCTTCCGCCCCGCACCAGGCAAGCAAATCGTCGAATTCGTCCTCGTTGACACCCTTTAGCGCGACGGTGTTGATCTTTATCTTCAGCCCCGCTTCCTGCGCCGC
Source organism: Pseudomonadota bacterium (assembly GCA_040752895.1). Classification (NCBI taxonomy): domain Bacteria; kingdom Pseudomonadati; phylum Pseudomonadota; species Pseudomonadota bacterium. Next base: position 245,808 of record JBFMHN010000004.1, on the reverse strand, counting down.
CCGGATGCCTTCGAGGACGGTTTCGATCTTCCCCCACCGCGTGATGGCACGGAAGCGGCCCGCATCCAACGTGTCGAGCGAAACGTTGACGCGGCGCACGCCGGCCTCGAAAAGTGCTGCGGCGTGTTTGGCGAGGTGGTTGCCGTTCGTCGTCAGCGCCAGTTCGGCAAGGGCGCCGGTTTTCAAGTGGCGGCCCAGACTATGGAAAAGCGTCAGGATGTCGCGGCGCACCAGGGGCTCGCCGCCGGTAATGCGAAGCTTCCGCACGCCCAGGGAAACGAAGGCGCTGCAAAGACGGTCGAGCTCCTCCAGCGTCAAAATCTCCCGCTTCGGCAGGAAGACCATGTCCTCCGACATGCAATAAACGCAGCGCAGGTCGCAACGGTCCGTGACGGAAACCCGCAGATAGGTGACCTCGCGTCCGAAGGGGTCGATCATGGGGGCCTCTCTCCTCCCGGGGGTTCGCCCTTTTCCTATAGATGGGGGCAAAACGGGCCACGCGAGCGCCAAAAAGCGCTTTTTTACCTAAAAGTCCATGTGGCTTGGGTTCAAACCTACCACGTAAGCCGCCCTTCGATAAAGGCCGCCGCCTCCGGGCTTTCCGGCCCGGCGAAGAAACGCTCAGCCGGCCCCCGCTCAACCAGGCGGCCGTCGTGAAGAAAGAGGATTTCCTCGCCGAGCCTGCGCGCCTGGCCCAAGTCGTGAGTCGTCATGACGATCTTCGTGCCGCTCGCCTGAATCTCCAGGATGACGGCCTCGACCGTCCGCGTCGCCGCCGGGTCCAGGCTTGCGGTCGGTTCGTCGAGGAACAGCACCTCCGGCCTGAGCGCCCAGGCGCGCGCCAGCGCGAGGCGCTGCTGCTCGCCGCCGGAAAGGACGCGCGCCGGCACTTTCGCCCTGGTCCCAAGCCCGGTGCGGGCCAGCATCTCGGCGACCCGGCGCGTTCGCTCCGCGCCGGAAACGCCGCGAACGGCAAGCGCGTAGGCGATATTGCCGGCCACCGAGCGGCGCAGCATGACGGGGCGCTGGAAGACCATCGCCTGCTTCCGGATCACGTCCACGCCATCCGCTCCCGCTCCCGCCCGCCCCCGCCATTCGATCCGGCCGGCAGTCGGCCGCAGCAGCCCGTGGCAGACACGAAGCAGAAGGCTTTTTCCGGCCCCGTTCGGGCCGAGGATGACCGTGCGCGGGCCGGCCGCGATCTCGGCCGTAATCCCGCAGAGCAAGGCCCGGTTCCCCGCTGCGTAGACAAGGTCCTTCAGCACGAGGGGAAAGATCGTCCCGTTCACGCCGCCGCCCTCCGCGCCGCCGTCTCGCCGACGAGGTAGATGGCGCCGTTGATCAAGAGCGAAAGGACGAGCAGGACAATGCCGAGCGCCAACGCCAGCGTGAGATTTCCCTTGCTGGTCTCCAATGCGATCGTTGTCGTCATGACGCGGGTGACGTGGTTGATGTTTCCGCCGACGATCATGACGGCGCCGACCTCTCCCATCGCGCGGCCCAAGCCCGCCAGCATGACCGTCAGCACCCGGAAGCGGCCGTCCCACAGCAGGGTTCCGATTGCCCTTCCGCGGCCGACGCCGAGAGAGCGCAGCAACTCGCCATATTCCTCCCACAGATCGAGAATCACCTGGCGGGTGAGCGCCGCAACGATCGGCATGACGAGCAGAACCTGGGCGATGATCATCGCCGTCGGCGTAAAAAGCAGGCCAAGTACGCCAAGCGGCCCCGCCCGCGAAATCAGCAGATAGACGACGAGGCCGACGACGACGGGCGGCAAGCCCATCATCGCGTTCAGCAGAATGGTCAACGCGCCGGAACCCGGAAAGCGGAAAAGGGCGACGGCCGCCCCCAGCGGCAAGCCGATCAAGGCGGCAAACCCCACCGCCGCGAAACTTACCTTGAGAGAAAGGAGGACGATCTCGACGAGCTCGGCATCGAACGCCCCGATCATCCCGAAGGCAAGGGCAAAGGCGGCCGTGAAGTCGTGCAAGGGGCCTCCTTCAAGCCCTGGGCCTAGAAAAACCTACTGTGCTTTTTGGCGCACCGAAAGTCATATCACGCCGCCATAGTCAGGTCGTCGCGAATAATTGCAGCTAGTTTGATTTCAAAAGCGACGCGACATTTATTTCAACAAGGTTAGGGTTGGAATTTGACAACCTCGAAACCGTCGCTTTCTTCATGCGCAAATAGTACGAATATGGGGGAGACAGCAGAGCATAGAAAAGCTGAGATTGTTTTATAAACTTTTTTATTCTGTTGAGATTTTGTGATGTTATTTCGCGCGCCGCCTTTGTTGAACTATCCGTCCATTCATGGACGTAATCGCTTTGTTGAACGTTGTCGTGTGAAAAATCCGCCCCCTTCAAAACCGTTCTAACCAATACAGATAGTGCGGTGGATGAGTGAACCTCTACACGCCGCCCATTCATTGGCGGCTTCACCTTGAACCATTTACGCGCATTGGAAAATTTCACTAAAAATACCTCTGTGTCTTGATACCCATTTTCATTTGAATAAAGAGAAAAAAATAGTTCTGGAGAAAATTGCCAAAAACCGTGCCCGCAATAATTGTTTGCTGGCAAGATATGAAGAATCTGCCCGCCAGGTTTACATAAAAGGGAGCAATTTTTTAAGGCTTGGGGTATGTCGTAGATGTGTTCCAAAAACCCACCATCAATAACCGTGTCGTATTTTGACTGAACATCTGATGGCAACGGTTGATTCATATCGTGAATTATTGAAGCGTTTTCGTAGCGTGAAAAATCCATTGAATCTACTGTATTGGCGCCAAGATAGTCTTGCAGAAGCTGCTCGCAATACGCGTCGTTTTTGTATTTAGAATCGGCGTTAACGGCCTTGCGCAGAAGAGGCTCGATTACATATATCTCTTGTCTGCCAAGCGTAATCGTCTCATCAAGATCGCGAAGTGTTTTTACGTAAAGCAAGAAATTTAACGCGTGTATATCAATTCCCATTTGGAACTCCTTTTTGGAAAACTAAGGATTTCAAAATGCGGTTCTCCATGGGGCACCTCTAAAATACTCTACCGGGTTCGGGCGAAGGGCCAATCCTTTCGAAGGCAAGTGCGAAGGCGAACGAAAAACCGTTCAAAGGGTCTCCTGCAGGCGCCGGGTCGAGAAAAAAACCTACCGCCCTTTCCAGCGCCTGGAAAGGGCCGGGTCGTTTGGACCCGTGACGGGAAACGGGCGATCCGCCATGCGGCCGGCAAAGGCGTTGTCGCCTCTTGCGAAGCCCCGACCCCCTGCCTAAAGTAAGCCGCTCTCGCGGGCGTAGTTCAATGGTAGAATGAAAGCTTCCCAAGCTTTAGATGGGGGTTCGATTCCCCTCGCCCGCTCCACCCTTTCCCCCTGAGGCCCCGATGCGCTTTCGCAACGCGACCCTTTGCCTGTTCGGCTTTTTTCTTTTTCTTTTCGGCCAGGCTTGGGCAGCCGAAACGTCGATTACGCTCTCCTCGACGACTTCGACGGAGAATTCCGGGCTTTACGATTACCTGCTTCCCATCTTCACGGCAAAGACCGGAATCAGAGTCCGTGTCGTCGCCGTCGGCACCGGCCAAGCCATCAAGATCGCCGAGCGCGGGGATGCCGACGTGCTGCTTGTTCATCACCGCGCGTCGGAAGACAAATTCGTTGCCGACGGCTTCGGAACCGGGCGCCGCGACGTCATGTACAACGACTTCATCGTTGTCGGCCCCGGGAACGACCCGGCCAACATCGGAAAATTGAAGAAGGCGAGCGAAGCGTTGAAGTGGATTGCCGAAAAGGAAGCCCCCTTCATTTCACGCGGCGACGACAGTGGCACCCACAAGATGGAACTTGATCTTTGGAAGAAGGCGGGGCTCGACGTAACATCGGCCTCCGGTACATGGTACCGTGAGGCGGGTTCCGGCATGGGGGCGACACTGAACATGGCCGCCGCGATGGGCGCCTACGCGCTCACCGACCGCGGCACCTGGCTCAGCTTCCAGAACCGCCGCGACCTCGTTCTTCTCGTCGAGAACGATCCACACCTTTATAATTATTACGGCGTGATCCTGGTCAATCCGGTGCGTTTCCCCCACGTCAACGCGGAAGGGGCGCAGGCTTTCGTTGAATGGATCACCTCCGAGGAAGGCCAGCGTGCGATCGGCGACTTCAAGGTGAACGGCGAGCGTCTTTTCTTTCCAAATGCGAAGCCGGCCGGCCCTTGAACGCCCCATGGCTTGCCAGAAAGACGCGCCGGAGGGAGCGGGAACCCCTTTATGAAGGCGCTTCCAGCCGACTGCCTTTCTCGCCCCCGACCCTCTATAATCCAGCGGCCGGAGAACGCGCGCTGCCGAAAGTAGGGCCGATGCATATTCTGATCATCGAAGACGACCGCGAGATGGCGGCCTATCTCATGAAGGGCCTGAAAGAGCACGGCTATACGGTCGACCACGCCGCCGATGGCCGGGAGGGGCTTTTCCTGGCCGCGACCGGAGATTTCGATCTGCTTATCGTCGACCGGATGCTTCCCAACACGGATGGCATCTCGATCGTGAAGCTTCTGCGCGAACAGGGCGTGAAAAGCCGTGTCCTGCTCCTAAGCGCCCTCGGCCAGGTGGACGATCGCGTGACCGGCCTCAAGGCGGGCGCCGACGACTACCTTTCCAAGCCCTATGCCTTTTCCGAACTGCTCGCACGAATCGAAGCGTTACTGCGGCGGGAGAAGCCGGGGGCCGAGCAAAGCCGCCTCAGCGTCGGCGACCTCGAAATGGATCTCATCACCCGCACCGTGAAGCGGGCCGACCGAACGATCGAGTTGAAGCCGCGGGAATTTCGGTTGCTCGAATATTTGATGCGGCATGCCGGCCAGGTCGTCACCCGGACGATGCTGCTGGAAGGCGTGTGGGACTACCACTTCGATCCCCAGACAAACGTGATCGACGCACAGGTAAGCCGGCTGCGCCAGAAAATCGACAAGGGCTTTGACAAGCCGCTGATCCATACGATCCGCGGCGCGGGGTATTCGCTACGTGCAGATGACTAGGCTTTTCCGCACCTCGACCTTCCGAATGGCCGTTCTTTACATGGCCTTCTTCGGTATTTCCGCCGTCGTCCTGCTGGGGTTTATCTACTACACGACGGTCGAGTTGATCGACCGCGAGACGAACCGGATCATCGAAGCTGAAACGAAGGGTCTCGTCGAACAATACAGCCTCTTCGGCCTGCAAGGGCTTGCCGCCGTTATCCAGCACCGCTCCGTGAACCTGAAGGAGCCAGGCGCCATCTATCTGCTCGTCAATCGACGCTACGACCCCCTCACCGGAAACCTAAGCGCCTGGCCCGCCGATGCGGACGATTCGCCGCTGATCGCCAAAGAGGATAGCATCTGGATTCATTTTGACATCAGCCACAGCCAGGGCGAGGAAAAGATATCCCGCCAGATGCGGGCGCGCGTCATAGACCTGCCGGGCGGCTACCACATGCTGATCGGCCGCGACGTCGAGGAACGCGAACGCTTCCGCGAAGTGATCCGGGCTGCGCTGGCCTGGTCGATCGTCATCACGGTGCTGCTCGCCTTTTTCGGAGGATTGCTCCTAAGCCGCCAAATGCTGCGCCGGGTGGACGCCATCGCCCGAACCAGCCGGCAGATCATTGACGGCGACCTTACCCAACGCGTGAAGGTGCGCGGCACGGGTGACGAGTTCGACCGGGTTTCGGAAAATTTCAACGAAATGCTGGACCAGATCGAGCGCCTGCTCGTTGGCATGCGGGCGGTCACCGACAGCGTGGCCCACGACCTGGGCGCGCCGCTGACGCGCCTGAAAAACCGGATCGAGATGACGCTGCGCGGAAAGCCGGATATGGAAACTTACCGTTCAACCTTGCGGCAGGCGATCAACGAAACGGACCACATCCGTTCGACGTTCGATGCGCTGATCAACATCGCGCGCGCCGAGGCTGGCGGTCTGCGCTTCGAGATGAGGCCGCTGGATTTAACGGAACTGGCCGCCGAGCTGCTTGAGCTTTACGAGCCGGTGGCGCACGAGCGCGACCTTCGCTTCGAAGCGACGCTCGCCCCCACCGCGCCCGTGCTGGCAAACCGCCAGACCCTCGCCCAGGCGCTGACCAACCTTTTCGACAACACCATCAAATATACCCCTCGGGGCGGGCGAATCCGCCTCCAGGTGACGGCGAACGAAGAACGCGTTCTTTTTATCATCGAAGACAACGGCCCCGGCATTCCGACGGCGGACCGCGAGCGCGTGCTGCAGCGTTTCGTCCGGCTGGAGAAAGACGCGGACACGCCCGGCACCGGCTTGGGCTTAAGCCTCGTTGCGGCGGTGGCGAAACTGCATCGGGCGACCTTGGAGCTTTGCGATAGCGAACTTGGCGATAGCGAGCCGGGGGGTGAGGCGCCGGGCCTGCGCATCACGCTCGCCTTCCGCCGCGCCGCGCAAGACGAGTCGGCTCGCGAAGCCGCCGAATAAAGCCAAAGAAAAACGAGGGCGGCCCGTGAGGGAGTTCACGGGCCGCCCATCCGAGCCTTCTGTCGACCCCACGGCCGGTCAAAGGGAGCCGAAGCTTAGGGCCCGGAACCTCCGCAGGCGCTGTTGCATCCGCAGGGGGCTTGCCATCGAAAGCGCTTAGGGACCGCTTCGATGTAGAGGACCTGTTCTTCAGCGTAGTTTTTATATCTCCCCACCTTGCAGGGGGATGGCTGGAAGATGAATTCTTTGTAATGTTAAAAATTGTTTCGTATCAAACAGTTGCTACGAATTTACCGGTGGTTTCGGCCTCAAGACCGGCCCCAGCCGGGGGCCGGGCCGTGCGTTTCCTCCTCCAGGGCAAGCCTGAGCGCAAGCAGATCCAACACGTCCTTGCGCGTAACGACGCCGGCCAAACGGTCGCCGTCGGTGACGCAAAGCCGGCCGTTTCCCGTCTTCTGCATCCAGGAAAGAACCGTCATCGCGTCGAGCCGCAGAGAAACAACCGTCTTTTCCGAAGGGGGTTCCAGGACTTCGGCGGTCCGCGCCGTCGCCCAAGACGCGCGCGGCAATCCCTGCACGTTACGCAGGTTGACCACACCCATGAAGCGGCCGTTCTCCATCACCGGAAACATCTTGTGATGGTAGCGATAAAAATACTCCTCGACGAGCTCCGCCACCGTCAGCGACGGCGGAACGACGATTGGATTCGACGTCATGACGGCCGAGATCGGAACGCCGCTTAAGGATTCCCGAACGATGACCTGGTGATAAGAGGAACTCGCCGCAAAGCGGACGAAAAGTCCAAGCAGAAACCACCAGAACCCGCCCACGAAATTGCCGGTCACGAAACTTACGATGCCGAGGGCGATCAGAAGGAGGCCGAAAAAACTACCGGTGTTCGACGCGATCTTGGTTGCCCAGCGGTAATCCTTTTTCCAGCCCCAAAGCGCGGCGCGCAGAACCCGCCCTCCATCCAGGGGAAAGGCGGGCACCAGATTGAAAAGCGCGAGAAGGCCGTTGACCCAGTACAGATAAGACAGCACCCCGACGACGGCGACCGGCCAGCCAATGCGATCGCCCAGCAAGCCCACCAATAAGAAACCACCAGAGAGAACCATGCTCGCGATCGGACCTGCGATCGCCATCAGGAATTCCGCTTTCGGGCTTGTTGGTTCGCCTTCCATTTCGGCCACACCCCCGAAGATGAAAAGCGTGATCCCGCGGATGGGCATGTCGAAGCGACGCGACACCAGCGAGTGAGAAAGCTCGTGAAAGACGATCGAAAAGAAAAGACCGAGCGCGCCGACGATTCCCATCGACCAATAGGTGGTCGCCTCGAGATCTGGAAAGAGGGTGGGAAAGAATCCCACCGCCAGCGTCCAGGTGATGAGAATGGCGAGAACAAGCCAGCTCCAGTCGATGCCGACCCGGAAGCCAAGCAAGCGAAAAAGCGTGATCTGCCGACCAAACATGGGTGCGCTCCTCCCCCCTCCACGCAAGCCTACCCGATACCAAGAGGTTACCTTAAGCTTTCTTTCCGAAGCCGCCGCCGAAGGGCCCTTTCCACCCATCCGGGAAAAATGTTACGGACGCGACGACGCGCAAGCCGGCGGCCTGGCCGTCTTGCTTGCACTGGTGCGGGTGAACAATCCGGTCTATGTTCGCCGCCACGATTTTTTCAAGAAAGCCGCCATGGGAATCTGGGGAAAATTGATCGGGGGAGCCGCCGGTTTCGCCCTCGGCGGCCCGCTGGGTGCCATCCTCGGCACGATCGCCGGCCACGCCTATGACCGCTCGAAGGCGGATGGCCACGGCGGACCTTACCGCCGGGGTTTCACGGATACGATCGCCGCCCGCCAGGCCGCCTTCACCACTGCCGTTGTCGTGCTGGCCGCGAAGATGGCAAAGGCGGACGGTGTTGTCACGAAGGACGAGATACACGCCTTCCGTCAAATCTTTCCTGTCCCGAAGGAAGCGGAGGTGGATATCGGGAAACTCTTCAACCAGGCGCGGGAAGAAACGGCCGGGTTCGAACCCTATGCCCATCAGATCGCCGTTCTTTTTGCGCACAACCGGGTCGTGCTTGAGGATTTGCTCGACGGCCTTTTCCATATCGCGCGTGCCGACGGCCGGGTAAGCCCGGAAGAGATCGCCTATCTGAAAAAGGTGGCGCAGATTTTCGGGTTCGCAGGCAGCGCCTTCGAACGGATCGCCGCCGGCCATCTCGACGACACCACAGGCGATCCTTACGAAATTCTTGGCGTCCCTGCCGATATCTCGAACGAGGACTTGAAGAAGGCCTACCGCCGCCTCATCCGCGAGAACCACCCCGACCGCCTGATCGCCCAAGGCATGCCGCCGGAATTCATCGCGGTGGCGAATGAAAAAATGGCCCGCATCAACGACGCCTACGCAGCGATCCAGAAACGGCGCGGGCAGGCGTAAGCATGAAACCCGCGCATTTCATACTTGCGCTTGTCATCATGACGGTTTGGGGTTTCGCCTTCGTCGCCGGCAAGATCGGCGTCAATCAAATCCCGCCCATCTTCTTCACGGGTCTGCGCTCCACCCTCGTCGCGCTGTTCCTGTTGCCCTTTCTGCACATCCCCCGCGGACATATTCGTCAATTGCTGCTGCTGTCGGTTGGGATAGGCACGCTGCATTATTCTCTGGTCTTCGTCGGCCTGCAAAACGTCGACGCGTCGCTGGCGATTATCCTCGTCATGATGCAAGCCCCCTTCGCCGTCCTGCTGGCCGTCGTGTTTCTGGGCGAACGGATCGGTTGGCGGCGCATTTTGGGTCTTGTCATTGCCTTCTTCGGCATCCTGCTGATTATCGGCGAGCCCGACATGCGAGCGGAAATTCTTCCCATGCTGCTTATCCTGACCGGAATCTTCTTCTGGGCGGCCGGCAACGTGCAGATCCGGCATTTCAAGCTGATGGACGGCAGCATGATCAACGGCTGGATTGCCGTCTTCATGACTCCGCAGATTTTTCTCGTCTCCTTCTTCCTGGAGTCCGGCCAGATGGCGGCCGTCCAGGCGGCCGACTGGCGGGCGTGGGTGGCGCTTTTCTTCCTGGCTGGGGTCGTTACCGTCGGCACCTTCGCCTTGTGGTACCGCCTGATAAGTCTCTACCCGGTCAACCAGGTGATGCCCTTTACGCTGCTCATGCCGGTCTTCGGCGTCGTGGCGGGTGTGCTCGTGTTGGACGAAACCTTAAGCCTGCGGACGATCGTGGGCGGGATTGCCACGCTTGCCGGGGTCGCTATTATCGTTCTGCGTCGTCCAGACGTTGTCGAGGCCGGGGTTTAGCATGCCGATCGCGATCCGCCCGTGTCCGTCGCCCAATCACGAACCGAGACCGGAAGGGATCGCAATCGATACCCTTATCTTCCACTACACCGGCATGAAGACGGCGCAAGAGGCGCTCGATCGGCTTTGCGCCCCGCAAGCCAAGGTGAGCGCCCATTACGTGATCGATGAGGACGGCGCCACTTACGCCCTGGTGCCGGAAGACCGTCGGGCCTGGCACGCGGGCGAAGCCTGCTGGCAGAGCGCGCGGAACCTGAACGACCGTTCGATCGGGATCGAACTCGTCAACCCCGGTCACGAATTCGGCTACCGCCCCTTCCCAGAAGTCCAGATGGCGGCCCTCGAGGCGCTGGCGAAGGCCGTCCTCGCCCGCCATCCGATCCCGTCCGAACGCGTGCTCGGCCATTCCGACATAGCACCCGGCCGCAAGCAGGACCCGGGCGAGCGCTTCGATTGGGCGCGACTGGCGCGAGCCGGGATCGGGCGCTGGCCGGAGGCTTTGGAGACGCCCCCCCCTCTTGCCATGGACGAAATTCAACGGCTTTTGCGCCGCTTCGGCTATGACGTCCCGCTTTCCGGGCGGGCGGACCCGGAGACAAAGGCCGTGATCCTGGCTTTCCAGCGCCACTTTCGCCCTACCCGCGTGGACGGCGTCGCCGATCCTGAAACCTGCGCCCGCCTCTATGCCCTTCTGGAAGCGAAGCCTTGACCGACCCTGCCCTTGCGCCTAGCTAGAGAGGGCCAGACGGCCGGATGACCGCCTCGCTCCTTTCGAGGGACGGGGAGGAAAGTCCGGGCTCCACGGAAACACGGTGCCGGCTAACGCCCGGCGGGGGCGACCCCAGGGAAAGTACCACAGAAAGCAAACCGCCGGTGGTTTTCCGCCGGTAAGGGTGAAAGGGTGCGGTAAGAGCGCACCGCGTCTCCGGTAACGGAGACGGCAGGGTAAACCCCACCGGGAGCAAGACCAAATAGGGGCGGCACGCTGAAAAGCAGGCGAGTTTCCGCGCCGTCGCCCGGGTCGGTCGCTAGAGGCGTCGGGTAACCGGCGCCCCAGAGGAATGGTCATCCCCACGCAAGTGCGGACAGAACCCGGCTTATAGGCCGTCTGGCATTTTTTCTTTTTCTTTTTCTTTCTTCGCCAGAAAACAAAGTTTGTTCACTTTATGTTCTAAAAATCGGGCGGTTTTTTCATTCATCCAGTACTCATAACTAGAGCGCCGTCCAAATCTTTTGACAGCGACTTCGCTCTACTTCCGCGTGATCTTGATTTTTCCTTTTGAACGAAGGTCTTACTGCGCCATATCGTTGACACCCATGTAGACCCATGTTATCCCATAATTTCCCATATCGGGCGCCCATGCCCGATTCGGGCCGTGCCGGATTTCCCCGCCGCCCAGGGGCGCCGACCAGCCCAGGGGAACCGGCGAACGGGGGGCCGGCATGGCATTGTTTCTTTCGACATATACGAACAAGGTCGACAAAAAAGGCCGCGTGTCGGTGCCGGCATCCTTTCGGGCCGCGGTCGGCGGGCGGAATTTTCACGGCATCGTCGCTTTTCGTTCCTACCGGGTGCCGGCGATTGAGGCGTTCTCGATCGACCGCATGGAACGCCTGAGCGCCGGGCTCGACGCTCTCGACCTCTTCTCCGACATCCAGGACGATCTCGCTGCGACGATCTTCGCCGATTCGCGGCCTCTTCCCTTCGATGGCGAAGGCCGCATCCTGCTGTCCAAGGAATTGGCGGAGCATGCGAAGATCGGCGGGGAGGCCGCCTTCGTCGGGCGGGGGACGACGTTTCAGATTTGGGAGCCGCAAGCCTTCCAAGCCCATCAAGCGCAAGCGCGCAAGCGCGCCCTCGACCGCGGCATGACACTTCGCTTGGGCCCCACCGACGCACCGGGAGGCGACTGACATGCCTTCCCGGACGCGGCCACAAGAAAAGCAGGCGCGCGGGGGCCATCGACCCGTCCTTCTAGACGAAACGCTCGACGCCCTCGCTCCGGTGGATGGGGCAACCTATATCGACGGCACCTTCGGCGGCGGCGGCTATGCGAAGGCACTGCTGGAAACGGCCAATTGCACGGTATGGGGAATTGACCGCGACCCGGAAGCGATCGCCAGCGGCGCCGTGCTGGCCCAATCCTTCGGCCGGCGCTTGCACCTTCTTCAGGGCCGCTTCGGAGAGATGGCAGCCCTTCTCCGGGAGAAAGGCGTCACCCGGGTGGACGGAATCGCGCTCGACCTCGGCGTTTCCTCGATGCAACTCGACCAACCCGATCGCGGCTTTTCCTTTCGCGAGGATGGCCCGCTTGACATGCGGATGGAGAAGGCGGGCCGTTCCGCCGCCGACGTCGTAAACCAGGAGGACGAACAGACACTCGTCGCCATCCTCCTGAAATACGGCGAGGAACGAAAAGCGCGCCGGATCGCCCGCCGCATCGTCGAGGCGCGGGTGCGCCAGCCCATCACCCGGACGCGCGAATTGGCCGAGCTTGTCGCCAGCGTCGTGAAACCGACCCCGAATGGGACCAACCCGGCGACACGCACCTTTCAGGCGCTCCGCATCTATGTGAACGACGAGTTGGGCGAGATCGAACGCGGGCTTCGCGCGGCGGAGGTCCTGCTGAAGCCGGCCGCGCGCATAGCCGTCGTCGCCTTTCACTCGCTGGAAGACCGCCCCGTGAAAACCTTCTTCCGCTTGCGAAGCGAGGAAGGCAGGCACCCTTCCCGCCACCTTCCCGTTCGGCACGAGACGGCACAAGCGCCAAGCTTTCGCCTGCTCAGCCGGCGGGCAATCCGTCCGACGGCGGCCGAGCTCGCCGCCAATCCGCGCGCGCGGTCGGCGCGCCTGCGGGCAGCGGAACGCACGGCCGCCCCGCCGTGGGAGATGCCCGCATGAAACGCGGCCTTACTTTCCTCTGGCTCCCGATCGCCGCCAGCGTCTGCTTCGGCCTTTTCCTCGCGAAGTACGAAGTGCAGACACTGGAGGCCGAGCTCGCGTCCCTCAACCGAATAATCCTCGCACGCCAGGAAGAGATTCACGTGCTCCAGGCGGAATGGGCCTACCTAAGCCGCCCGGAACGCATCCAGAGTTTGAGCGAGCGCCTTCTCGATCTTCGCCCCGTGGCGGTGGAACATATCGGCACGGCCCAGGAACTTCCCCCCAGCTTTGTCCGTCTTGGGGAATCGGCCCGCCTTGGGGGATCAGAATGAACCCGCAGCACCGCCACCAGGCCGCCCGCGCCCACCGTCAGGCCATCGAAACCGGGCGCACGCGGCTTGCCCTGATGGGTACGCTCGCCCTGCTCGCCTTCTTAGCCGTCGGCGCCCGGCTCGTCGACCTCATGGTGCTGCAAGAGGCGGGCGAGCCCCGGCTTGCCGAGACCGCGCCGCCCGCCGCCTGGCAGACCGAACGCGCCGAAATCCTGGACCGCAACGGCGAGATCCTGGCGACCAGCCTGCGCACCGCCTCGCTTTACGCCGACCCGACGCAGGTGTCGGACCCCAAGGCGGCAGCCAGCCGCCTGGCGCGCAGCCTGCCGGATCTGAACCGCGACGATACGCTTGTGCGATTGACCGCGAAGCGCCGGTTCGTTTGGATTCGCCGACACCTGACGCCGCAGCAGCAATACGCCGTCAACCGCCTCGGCATCCCCGGGCTTTACTTTCAGCAAGAAGAACGCCGGGTCTATCCCCAGGGGCATCTTGCCGCCCATGTCGTCGGGTTCACCGGCACCGACAACCGCGGTCTGGTCGGCATCGAGAAATCCTTCGATGCGGCGCTGCGCGCCGGAGACGGGCCGCTTCGGCTTTCCATTGACCTCCGGGTTCAGCACCTGCTCGTCGACGAGGTGGCAAAGGCGATGCGGCGCTTCCGCGCGACCGGCGCCAGCGGAGTGGTGATGGATGTAACGAACGGCGAGGTGATCGGCCTTGTCTCCTTGCCCGACTTCGATCCGAATCGCCCCGGCAAGACATCGTCCAAGGCCGCCTTCAACCAGGCGACGCTCGGCACCTATGAAATGGGTTCGACCTTCAAGATTTTCACGGCGGCGATGGCGCTGGATAGCGGCACGGCAACGCTGAACAGTACGTACGACGCCTCCACGCCGATTCACATTTCGCGTTTTCTCATCGAGGACTACAAGCCAAAAAACCGCTGGCTATCGGTGCCGGAAATCCTCAAATACTCATCGAACATCGGCGCCGCGAAAATGGCGATGCAAGTCGGCGTCAGCCGCCAGCGAACATACCTTGCGAAGTTTGGGTTGCTTGACCGTCCGGCCATCGAATTGCCGGAGATCGGCGCGCCACTTCTGCCGGACCCGTGGCGGGAAATCAACCTGATGACGATCTCCTATGGCCACGGCCTTGCGGTATCGCCCCTCCAGCTCGCGAGCGCCGTTGCCACGGTCGTAAACGGCGGCGTCGCCTACCCCGCCACGCTTTTGCGGCGGCCGGACGGGCCGGCCGGCGGCGAACGCGTCCTTTCGGAATCGACGTCGGAGAAGATGCGGTGGCTGCTCCGCCTCATCGTCGAAGAGGGCACTGGCGGGCATGGCGCGGCCACGGGTTACCGCGTGGGCGGCAAGACCGGCACCGCCGAAAAGAGCAATCTCAGCGGTTACGAATCGAAGACGCTCTTGTCCTCCTTCGTCGGCGTTTTTCCAATCGAGGCGCCGCGCTACGTCGTTCTCGTCCTCTTGGACGAGCCGAAGGGGGACGAAAAGACGTTTGGCTACGCCACCGGCGGCTGGGTCGCCGCCCCGGTGGTGAGCCGCGTGATCACCCGCATGGCGCCGCTGGTCGGCATTCCGCCTGCAAACGACGAGGCGCCGGCGACGGATAACCTGCCGTCGGCCGAGGCAACCTATCGAGGAGGACACGCGCTTGCGTCTTACTGACCTCCTGGGCGGCCAAGAAGGAATGAAAATGTTGGAAGGAATGGGAAAAGACGTGGCAATTACCGGCCTTGCGGCCGACTCCCGCCACGTCGCGCCCGGCTTTTTGTTCGCCGCCCTTCCCGGCACGCAAACCGACGGTGCGCGGTTCATCCCGGAAGCCTTGCGACGGGGCGCTGTCGCCATCCTCGGCGCGCCAAAACTGAAAGAAGCGCCACCGAAGAACGCCGCCCTCCTCGTCGCGGAAAACCCGCGCCGGGCCTTCGCCACGCTGGCCGCCCGTTTCTACGCCGCCCAGCCCGAGACGGTCGCCGCCGTCACCGGCACCAACGGGAAAAGCTCGGTCGCCGGTTTCGCCCGCCAGATCTGGGAAGGCCTCGGCCTGCCCGCGGCAAGCCTCGGAACGCTTGGCCTGGAGCCGGCGCTTGCCGAAACGGCGGGCCTTTCGCTGACGACACCAGATCCCGTCCTTCTTCACCACCTGCTCGCCGAACTGGCCGGGCGGAAGATCGACCATCTGGCGATGGAAGCCTCAAGCCACGGCCTTGAACAATTCCGGCTCGACGGGGTTCGCATCCGGATCGCTATCTTCACGACGCTTTCCCGGGATCATCTCGACTACCACGGCTCGATGGCGGCTTACCTCAACGCCAAACTGCGTCTGTTCCGGGAACTGCTGGCCGAGAAGGGAACCGCCGTCCTCAACGCGGACGACGCGGCGTGCGACGCCTTCGCGGCGGCCTGCGCGGAACGCAAGATCAAGATCCTCCGCTACGGCGAGAAGGGCCGCGACCTCCGCCTGCTCGAAAGCACGCCTTCGGATGACGGCCAGGACGTGGTTTGCGAGATTCTCGGCAAAAAAAAGGCGTTCCATCTTCCCCTGGTCGGCGTCTTTCAAGCCAAGAACGTGCTGGCCGCTCTCGGCGCCGTGCTGGCGGCGGGTGGGGACATGGCAAAGGCGCTGGCGATCCTGCCCGGCCTTCGCGGCATCGCCGGCCGCATGGAAGGTGTCGGCCGCCTGCCGAACGGCGGGCGCGTCTTCGTGGACTACGCCCACACGCCGGACGCCCTTGCCCACGCGCTGCGCGCCCTCAAGCCTTATGCGAAGCGGCGGCTTTGCGTCGTCTTCGGCTGCGGCGGCAACCGGGACCGCGGCAAGCGCCCCGAGATGGGCGCCATCGCCGACGCGCTGGCCGATACGGTTTTCGTCACGGACGACAACCCCAGGAACGAGGACGCTGCCGCCATCCGGCGGGAAATTCTGCTCGCCTCCCGGAAAGGACAAGAGATCGCCGATCGCGGGGAAGCCATCCAGGCCGCGATCGCAAGCCTGGAAGCCGGGGACGTTCTGCTGATCGCCGGCAAGGGCCACGAACGGGGTCAGATCGTGGGCACGCGCGTTCTTCCCTTCGATGACCGGGAATTTGCAAAAGCCACGCTGCGGCGCGCCGGAGACAACCCATGACGTCGAAACCGCTTTGGACGTCGGACGAGGCGGTGCGCGCCACCGGTGGAACAAGCCCCGCGCCATGGGAGGCAAGCGGCGTCTCGATCGACAGCCGCCAGGTCGAGCCGGGCGATCTCTTCATAGCGATTCGCGGGCCACGCCGCGACGGGCACGATTACGTCCGCAAGGCTTTCCAGAAGGGCGCGGCGGCGGCCGTCGTCGAGGAGCGGCCGAAGGGGGTCTTGAAGCGCGCCCCGCTTCTGCTCGTCGACAATACGTTCGAAGCCTTGCGCGCCCTGGCGCGCGCCGCCCGCGAGCGCAGCACCGCCCGTATCCTTGCGGTGACGGGCAGCGTCGGGAAAACCGGCACGAAGGAAGCGTTGCGCCTGGCGCTCGCCGAAAGCGGCACGGTCACGGCGACGGTCGGCAACCTCAACAACGCATACGGCGTTCCTTTAAGCCTTGCGCGCCTGCCGCGGGACGCGGACTACGGCGTTTTCGAGCTCGGCATGAACCACCCCGGCGAGATCGGCGCCCTTG
The DNA here is from genome assembly GCA_040752895.1 of Pseudomonadota bacterium. NCBI lineage: Bacteria > Pseudomonadati > Pseudomonadota > Pseudomonadota bacterium. Next base: position 229,128 of record JBFMHN010000004.1, on the reverse strand, counting down.
CCACGCTCCTACGGCCGGAAATTGGTATCATCACGAACGTCGAGGCCGTGCACATGGCGCATTTCCGTTCCGTCGCGGAAATCGCCGACGCAAAGGCCGAGATATTCGAAGGCATGAACGCTGACGGCTTCGCGATCCTCAACCGCGACAACCCGTACTTCCAGCGGCTGACGGCGGCGGCAAGGGCGCAAGGCATCTCCCGCATCGTGGGTTTCGGTGAACACCCCGAGGCCCAGGCGCGCCTCATCAACTGCACGTGCCACGCTTTTTCCAGCAACGTCGTCGCCGAGATCGGCGGTGTCGAGATCCACTACCGCGTGGGCGTTCCTGGCCGCCACTGGGTGACGAACAGCCTGGCGGTGCTGGCCGCCGTTGACGCCGTCGGCGCCAACGTCCAGCGCGCGGCGGCGCGACTTGGCAATCTTACCGCGCCGATTGGGCGCGGCCGGCGCGTCCGCGCCACGCTGCCGAGCGGCACCGTCGAGATCATTGACGAAAGCTACAACGCGAATCCGGCCTCGATGCGCGCCACCTTCGACACACTGGCCGCCGCCCCGGCGGGCCCGGTCGGTCGCCGCATCGTCATCCTCGGCGACATGCTGGAACTCGGCAAGGACGCCCCCCGCATGCACGCGAACCTGGCCGGCGACCTCATCCGGAACAAGATCGACCTCGTGTTCACGGTGGGCAAGCTCATGGAACACCTCGACCGGGAATTGCCGCCGCACATGCGGGGCGGCCACGCGGAGACGGCGGAAGGGCTCGTGCCCACCCTGCTGGCCGAGTTGCACGGCAGCGATATCGTCGCCGTGAAAGGCTCGCGCGCGATGCACATGAGCCACATCATCGAAGCCTTGCTCCACGCCGAAGACGGCGTGGCGAGCGCGGCGAACGGACGCTGAGGGAGCCGCTGAATGCTTTACAACTTTCTTTTTCCGTTCTCGGATCAGTTGCCCGTGCTGAATCTGTTCCGCTACCTCACCTTCCGGACCGGCGGCGCCATTCTGACCGCGCTGCTCATCAGCTTCGTCTTCGGGCCGGCCATCATCCGCTGGCTCAAAGCGCGCCAGAAAGAGGGCCAGCCGATCCGAAAGGAGGGCCCGGAGAGTCATCTCATTCAGAAGGCCGGTACGCCGACGATGGGCGGCTTTCTAATCCTGCTCGGCATGCTGACCTCCACGCTTCTGTGGGCCGACCTCGCGAACCCATACATTTGGGCGGTCCTCGGCGTGACGACCGGCTTCGGTGTCATTGGGTTCGTTGACGACTACCTGAAAGTCCGCCGGCGGTCGTCCCGCGGCATGCCGGCAAAAGTAAAATTCCTGCTGCAGGCGGTCATCGCGCTTGCGGCGAGCTACGCCATCGCGGAAATTGCACACCCGCCGCTCGCCTACAGCCTCGCCTTGCCATTCCTGAAGGGCGTGCTCTTTAATCTCGGCTGGTTTTTTCTTCCCTTCGCGGCCTTCGTCATCATCGGAGCCTCGAACGCGGTGAATTTGACCGATGGGCTTGACGGTCTCGCCATCGTGCCGGTGATGATCGCAACCGCCTGCTTCGCGCTTATCGCCTATCTGGTCGGCAACGCCGTCTTTGCCGGCTACCTCCAGATTCACGGCGTGCCGGGCGCTGGCGAACTCACGGTGCTGTGCGGGGCGCTGCTGGGAGCCTCCCTCGGGTTCCTGTGGTTCAACGCACCGCCCGCCATGGTCTTCATGGGAGACACCGGTTCGCTTTCCGTAGGGGCCGCCCTTGGCGCCATCAGCGTCGTCACCAAGCACGAGCTTGTGCTGGCCATCATCGGCGGGCTTTTCGTGCTGGAAACCGTCTCCGTCATCGTTCAAGTCGCTTCCTTCAAGCTGACGGGCAAGCGCGTCTTCCGCATGGCACCCCTTCATCATCACTTCGAGAAGAAGGGATGGAAGGAGCCCACCATCGTCATTCGTTTCTGGATCATCGCGTCGATTCTGGCCCTCATCGGCCTTTCGACCCTGAAACTGAGGTAAGGGCATGATCGAAGTCACCGCCTACCGGGGTCGCGCCGTCATGGTGCTGGGGCTTGGCCGTTCCGGCCTGGCCACGGCGGCGGGCCTGCGCGAAGGAGGGGCGGCGGTCGTGGCCTGGGACGACGACGCGCGCGCGCGCGAGGAGGCAAGGAAGGAAGGTTTTCCCCTGACCGACCCGGAGCGGCTCGACTGGTCGCACGTCGACGCCCTGGTGCCCAGCCCGGGCATCCCCCTCACCCATCCGAAACCCCACCCCGTCGTCCGCAAAGCGCGCGAGGCGGGCTGTGAAATCCTGGGCGACATCGAACTCCTGGCCCGCACGCAAACGGAAGCCCGCTATGTCGGCATCACCGGCACCAACGGCAAATCGACAACAACCTCGCTGATCGGCCATTTGCTCAAGGCAGCGGGCCACCGCGTCGAACTTGGCGGCAATCTGGGCGCGCCGGCGCTAAAACTCGCCCCCCTCGGCGCCGACGGCACTTACGTGCTCGAACTTTCTTCCTTCCAGCTCGATCTCCTGCGCATGCCCTTCCTGGACGTCGCCGTCCTTCTCAACATCACCCCGGACCACCTCGACCGGCACGGTGACCTCGCGGGCTACATCGCAGCCAAACGGCGGATCTTCGACTGCCTGCGCCAAGGCGGGACGGCCATTCTAGGGATTGACGACAGCCACACGGAGACGATCCGGGGCGCGATCGCGCCGCGGGTCGCCCGCCTGATCCCGATCTCGGCGGAAAAGGTATTGGATCGCGGCGTCAGCGCGGCGGATGGCCAACTGGTCGAACGGCTGGGCACGCGCATTCCCCCCTTTAACCTGCGCAGGCTTGCAGTCTTTCACGGCAAGCACAACTGGCAGAACGCGGCAGCCGCCTGGGCAGCCGTCCGGGCGCTGGGAGTCGAGCCGGAACGCACCGCGCACGGGCTGGAAAGCTTCGCCGGCCTTCCTCATCGCCAGGAACTCGTCGCCGTCGTGAACGGCATCGCTTACGTGAACGACAGCAAGGCGACGAACGCCACCGCCACGGCCATGGCGCTCGCCGCGTTCGACGCCGTTTACTGGATTGTCGGCGGCCGCCCGAAAGCGGAAGGCATCGCGCCCCTCAAGCCCTATTTCTCGCACGTCCGCCACGCTTTCCTGATCGGCGAGGCAACCGAGCGGTTTGCCGAAACCTTAAGCGCCGATGTGCCCTTCACGCGCGCGGGCGACCTCCATACGGCGCTGGAAGCGGCGCGTGGAATGGCCGAGGCCGCCGGCGAAAAAACGGCGGTCGTCCTCTTGTCGCCGGCCTGCGCTTCCTACGACCAGTGGAAGAACTTCGAGGAACGGGGCGACGCCTTTCGCACGCTTGTCCTCAAATTGCCGGACGCCCAGCCGATCGTTCGCACCGGCGGAGGAAACCTTTCATGACGAGCTTCGCGCGCGCCGATACGAGCATCCTGAGCCGCTGGTGGTGGACGGTGGACCGCTGGATGCTGGCGGCGCTGGCGCTGCTCATCGGCATCGGCGCCCTCCTGACCTTGGCCGCGAGCCCCCCGGTTGCCGAGCGGCTCGGTCTCGATTCCTTTTATTTCGTCCAGCGCCATCTGGCCTACCTGCCGGTGGCCGTCGGCGTTCTTTTCCTGGTTTCGCTGCTTACCCCCCGCCCGGCGCGGCGCCTGGCCATCTTCGTCTTCCTCGTCTCTCTTGTGCTGCTGGTGCTGCTGCCTTTCATCGGCGCCGAGGTCAAGGGGGCGAAGCGGTGGATTTGGATTGCCGGCTATTCGCTGCAGCCGTCCGAATTCATCAAGCCCGGCTTCGCCGTGCTGGCGGCCTGGATGTTCGCCGAGCAGCGGTTGAATCGCGAGTTCTCGGGCCGGGCGATTGCCATCGCACTGTATGGCCTCGTCGTCCTGCTGCTGCTCGCCCAGCCCGACCTCGGCATGACTTTCGTCGTCTCCGCGACGTGGTGCGCCCAGTTCGTGCTGGCCGGTCTGCCTTTTTTCTGGGCCGCGCTTCTGCTGGTCCTCGGGATCCTCGGCATGGTCGGCGCTTACTTCGCCTTCCCCCATGTCGCCCAGCGCGTCGAAGGCTTTCTCGATCCGGCCTCCGCCAACAGCTATCAGGTGGCGCGGGCGATGGAAGCGTTCGGAAACGGGGGCTTCTTTGGCCGCGGGCCCGGCGAGGGACGCATCAAAGAATTGATCCCGGACGCCCATACGGACTTTATCTTCGCCGTCGCCGGCGAGGAATTCGGGTTGCTTGTCTGCCTCCTTATCGTCGGCCTCTTTGGCTTCATCCTGCTGCGCGGGTTCGCCCGCATGATGCGGGAGGAAAATCTTTTCATTTTTATCGCCGTGGCGGGCCTGCTGCTGCAATTCGCGCTGCAGGCGCTCATCAACCTGGCATCGGCCGTGAACCTGATACCGACAAAGGGGATGACGCTTCCCTTCATTTCCTACGGCGGTTCGTCGCTCATTGCCCTTGCCTTCACGATGGGGCTGATTCTCGCCTTCACCCGCCGCCACGCGCACTTCCGGGAGAAATTCTGATGCCGGCCTCACCCCCTTTCGTTTTCCTTGCGACGGGCGGCACCGGCGGCCACGTCTTTCCGGCGGAGGCGCTGGCGGAGGCGCTCGGCCGGCGCGGCGTGCGGCTGGCGCTGGTGACGGACCGGCGCGGCCATGCCTACCGCGGCGCGCTGGCCAATCTTGACGTGTACCGCATCCGCGCCGCCCAGGTGGCCGGACGCAAGGTCTGGCAGCTTGTCCGGGCGACTGTCGCGCTCGCGCTTGGGTTCTGTCAGGCTTACCGCCTGCTGCGCCGATTGAAACCCAAGGTCGTTGTCGGCTTCGGCGGCTACGCCTCGGTGCCGACCATGCTGGCCGCGCGCTGGCTGCGCGTGCCGACCATTCTGCATGAGCAGAACGCGATTCTTGGCCGCGCCAACCGGCTGCTTGCCCCCCTGGTCACGACGATCGCCACCGCCTTTCCGGCGACCGGCCATGTGCGGCCGGCCGACGCCGGCAAGGTAAGAATCACCGGCAACCCGGTGCGCAGGGCTTTCCGGGAGGTGCGGGAACGTTCTTACCCAGCACTCGAACCGGGGGAACCCTTCGTCCTTCTGGTGCTTGGCGGAAGCCAGGGCGCGCGGGTCTTCGGCCGCATCGTGCCGAAAGCACTGGCGGCGCTTTCGGCGGAGATGCGTCTTCGCCTGCGCGTCCATCAGCAATGCCGCCCGGAGGATCGGGAGGCCGTGCGGAACACCTATGAAAGCCTCGGGATCGAAGCCGACACCGCCACCTTCTTCGAAGACGTGCCGGAACGGATGGGGCAAGCCCACCTTGTCGTCTCGAGGGCCGGCGCCTCGACGGTGGCCGAACTCACGGCGGCCGGGCGGCCCGCCATTCTGGTGCCCTACCCCGCTGCAACGGACGATCACCAGACGGCGAATGCCCGTGCGCTGGACGAAGCGGGCGCGGCCTGGTTGATGCCGGAAGCCGCCTTCACGCCGGAGGCGCTGGCGGCACGAATCGAATCCTTCCTCGAAACGCCGGTCATTCTGGACAAAGCCGCCAAGAGCGCGCGCGGCCTGGGCAAGGCGGAGGCGGCGGAACGGCTGGTGGACGCCGTCGCCGAACTCCTGCCCGATGCCACCGCCAACGGCGGCGCCGTGAATCGCCGAAGCACGAAGGGAGCCTTGGCATGAAGGCGTTCCATCTTCCGCTTTCCCTTGGCCGGATTCACTTCGTCGGCATCGGCGGCATCGGCATGAGCGGCATCGCCGAAATCCTGCACAACCTCGGCTACGGCGTGCAGGGCAGCGATGTAAGCGAAAACGCGAACGTTCTGCGGCTCCGCCGGCTTGGCGTTCCCATCGCCATCGGGCATGCGCCCGAAAACCTGCAGGACGCCGAAGTCGTCGTCGTCTCTTCCGCCGTCAAGGCACCCAACCCGGAAGTGGCGGCGGCGCGCGCCCGGCACCTGCCGATCGTGCGGCGCGCTGAGATGCTTGGCGAGCTGATGCGTCTCAAATGGTCGATCGCCGTTGGCGGCTCCCACGGCAAGACAACGACCACCTCGCTGATCGCCGCCCTGCTCGATGGCGCCGGCATGGACCCCACTGTCATCAACGGCGGGATCATCAACGCCTATGGCACGAACGCGCGGCTTGGCGGCGGCGACTGGATAGTCGTCGAGGCCGACGAATCGGACGGCACCTTCGTCAAATTGCCGGCAACGATCGCCGTCATCACAAACATCGACCGTGAGCACCTCGACTTCTACGGCTCCTTCGCGGAGTTGCGAAACGCCTTTGTCCGCTTCGTCGAGAACATCCCGTTCTACGGCTTCGCGATCCTTTGCATCGACGACCCGGAGGTCCAGGCCATCGTTCCCCGAATCCCCGACCGCCGAATCGTGACTTGCGGGCTTTCTCCGCAGGCCGACGTCCGCGGCACCCAGGTCGAGATCACGCCGGAGGGCGCCCGCTTCGACGTTGTATTCACCGACCGCACCAGCGGCGAGGAGACGACGTTTGCGGGCCTTCGGCTTCCGATGCCCGGCATTCACAACGTGAAGAACGCGCTCGCCATGGTTGCCCTCGCCAACGAGATGCGGATCGAGGAAGCGGCCCTGCGCAAGGCTCTGGCCGGCTTCAGCGGGGTCAAGCGGCGCTTCACGCGGATCGGCACCGTCGGCGGCGTCACCGTCATCGACGACTATGGCCATCACCCCGCCGAAATCGCCGCCGTCCTCAGCGGCGCCCGCACCGTAACACCGGGCAGGGTAATCGCCGTCTTCCAGCCGCACCGCTACAGTCGGGTCCAAAATCTTTTCGACGCCTTCTGCACCGCCTTCAACGACGCCGATGTCGTGCTGGTCTCCGACATCTACGCGGCGGGCGAAGCGCCGGTCGCGGGCATCAACCGGGAAGCCATCGTCGAGGGCCTGCGCGCCCACGGCCATCGCCAGGTGTTGCCCCTCGAAGAGCCCGAGGCGTTGGCCAAACGGGTTCACGAAATCGCGGAGGAAGGCGACTGCGTCGTCTGCCTCGGCGCCGGCGACGTGACGGCCTGGGCGCAGGCGCTGCCCGACCAGCTCGCGAAACTCTTCGGCAAACTGCCCGAGGTGGAGAGATGATGGCCGCCAAGAAACCCGCCGCGAGGTGCCTGCGCGACCGCCTGCCCGCGGTCCGCGGCACGTACACGGAAGCCGCACCTTTGGCGCCGATGACCTGGTTCCGGGTCGGCGGCGCGGCCGAAGTCCTTTACCTTCCGGCCGACCGCGACGACCTTGCCGCGTTCTTGAAAGGTAAGCCGGCTGACGTGCCGGTTACCCTTCTCGGCCTGGGCTCGAATCTCCTGGTGCGCGACGGCGGCGTGCCGGGCGTCGTCGTGCGTCTGGGCCGCGCCTTCGCCCACCAAGAGGCAAGCGGCCTTACCATTCGGGCCGGGGCTTTCGCGTATGCCCGCGCCATCGCCATGACGGCCCGCGACGCCGGCATCGCCGGCCTCGAATTCCTGAGCGGCATCCCCGGCACGCTGGGCGGCACGCTGCGCATGAACGCCGGCGCCTATGGCCGGGAAATGAAGGACGTCGTCCGCGAAGCCGAAGCGCTCGACGCCAACGGCAACGTGCGGCGACTTGCCCTGGACGAGCTTGGTTTTTCCTACCGGCACACGGCGGTGGGGGAAGGCTGGGTCTTCACAAGCGCCACCCTCGTAGGCGAGAAGGGCGATCCCCAAGAGATTGGGCGGCGGATCGCCGAGATCGCCGGCGCTCGTGAAGAAACCCAGCCCATCCGCACCCGCACCGGTGGCAGCACCTTCACGAATCCGCCCGGCATGAAGGCGTGGGAATTGATCGAACGGGCCGGCTGCCGAGGGCTCAAGATCGGCGGCGCCGCCGTTTCCGACAAGCACTGCAATTTCCTGATCAACACCGGGAACGCGACCGCGGCCGACCTCGAAGCGCTTGGCGAGGAGGTCCGCCGCCGCGTCCTCAAGGCAACCGGCGTCGGGCTGGAATGGGAAATCCGCCGGATCGGCGCGCCCCTGCCGGAGGGTACGCCATGACGAAACGCGTCGCCGTGCTGATGGGAGGGTGGTCGGCCGAACGCGAGGTCTCGCTGGTAAGCGGCCGCGCCGTCGCCAAAGCGCTTGCCGAAAGCGGGCATTCCGTCACCGTTCTCGACGTCACCCGCGACATAAAGACGCTGCTGGCCGATCTGAACCCCAAGCCGGACGCCGTCTTCAACGCCCTGCACGGCCGCTTCGGCGAAGACGGCTGCGTTCAGGGCTTGCTTGAAATCCTCGGCATCCCCTATACCCATTCCGGCGTGCTGGCTTCGGCCGCCGCGATGGACAAGCCGACGGCGCGGCGGCTGTTCGCGGCCGCCGGCATTCCCCACCCGGAAGGCATGGTCTGCAGCCGCCAGGCGATCGAAAACGCGCACCCCATGGCGCCGCCTTACGTACTGAAACCGGTGAACGAAGGGTCAAGCGTCGGCGTGCGTCTCGTGCTTGAGAAGGAAGGTGCGCCGGGCTGCGGCGGAGCGTGGCCGTACGGCGAGAGGATTCTCGTCGAACGCTATATCCCGGGCCGCGAGATTTGCGTCGCCGTCATGGGCGAGATCGCCATCGGCGCCATCGAGATCCGGCCGCAGGAGGGCTTTTACGACTACGCGGCAAAATACACCGATGGCAAAGCCACCCATCTGATGCCGGCGCCGATCGTGCCGAAGGCCTACCAAGAAGCCCTGCGGCTCGGCCTCGAAGCGCATCGGGCGCTGGGCTGCCGTGGCGTCACGCGAACCGACCTTCGCTACGACGACAGCCAGGGCGAGCCCGGCAAATTCTATGTCCTCGAAGTAAACACACAGCCCGGCATGACGCCGCTTTCTCTGGTTCCGGAACTGGCCGCCCATGCCGGCATCTCGTTTCCCGAGCTTGTTGCCTGGATGGTGGAGAACGCCCGATGCGAAAGCTGATCAGCCGTCTGCTCCCGAAAAGAAAGGAGGCGTCCCCGCGCAAGCGCCGCGGAGTACGCAAGATACCTTCGGCCCTTCGCAACACCTTTCTCCTCGCCACCCTGGTCGGACTGCTGACGGGCGGCGGCTGGGCGTGGTGGTCGGGGTGGGCGGCGGCGAAGCACGACGCAGCCCTCGCCTGGGCGATGGCAAAAAGCGTCGATGCCGGGCTTGCCATCCGGGAAATCGAAGTGCAGGGGCACGCCGAAACCGACCGAGCCGCCATTCTTGCCGCGCTTGGGGCCCGGGCCGGCGATCCCATCCTCGAATTCGAGCCCGATCGGGCGAAGGGCGCACTTGAGGCGCTGCCCTGGGTCCGCTCGGCCACCGTCGAGCGCCACTTGCCGGATCGTATCCGCCTCGACCTCATCGAACGCCGACCGCTCGCGCTTTGGCAGCGGAACGGCAAGCTTTCCTTGGTCGACGAGCAAGGCGTCGTCGTTCAACGCGACCAGCTTGGCCGGTTCCGCGCGCTTCCCATCGTCATCGGGGAAGAAGCGCCAGGGAAAGCAAAGGCGCTGTTCGAGATTCTCGCGACGCAGCCGGCGCTTGCCGCCCAGGTCGCGACGGCGACGCTGATCGGCAATCGGCGGTGGAACGTAGGCCTCAAGAGCGGCGTCGAAGTCTACCTGCCGGAAACCGACGTCGCCGCCGCCTGGGCAAACCTCGCGGAATACGATCGCCTCGAGGACGCCACGCGCCATCGGGTCGCCGCCTTGGACTTACGGCTGAAGGGACGTCTCGTCGTTCGGCTGGCCCCGGTCAAGACCGGGCCGGGCGGCGGGGCCGAGAACGAAACGTAGAGATCAGAAGACGTAGGGATTGAAAATATGGCACTGGCAAAACCACGTAGCGGCCTAGTTACGGCGCTCGACATCGGTACGACGAAGGTCTGCTGCTTCATCGCACGCTACGAGGGGGATAACGCTCTCAACATTACCGGAATCGGACACCGGGTCTCGAAAGGCCTGCGAGCAGGCGCCATCACGGACATGGAAGCCGCCAAAGAATCGATACTCGCCGCCATCACCTCGGCGGAAGAAATGACCGGCGAGACGATCCGCGAGGTTATCGTCAATCTTTCCGGCGGCGCGCCAAGCTCGAAAGTCTTCAATATCGAAATCCCGCTGACGCGGGACGAAATCGGCGACCACGACATCCGCCGGGCCGTCATGGAAGGTTACCCCTACGAGATTCCGGAGGAACGTGTCCCCATCCATACGATCCCGGTCGGCTACGGCATTGACGGCAGCAACGGGATTGACAACCCGCGCGGCATGTTCGGCCATCGCCTGAGCGTCAAAATCAACCTGGTCACCGCCATGGAAAGCGTGGTTCGGAACCTATCCGTCTGCGTCGAGCGGTGCCACCTCGACATCCAGACGATCGTCGAGTCGGCTTACGCCTCCGGTCTTGCTTGCCTGGTCGAAGACGAAATGAAACTCGGCGCGACCCTGATCGACATGGGCGGCGGCACGACCTCGATCGCCGTCTTCGCCGAAGGCAACGCCGTTTACACGGAAAGCCTTCCGATCGGCGGACGGCACGTCACGAACGACATCGCGCGCGGGCTTTCGACCCCGATCCTCCATGCCGAAAGGCTGAAAACGCTTTATGGAAACACGCTGCCCTCCCACACGGAAGACCGCGAGCTTATCGACGTGCCGTCGGTCGGTGAGGAGGAGCACGCCCAAGCTAACCACGTGCCCCGTTCCATGCTGACCGGAATCATCAAGCCCCGCCTGGAAGAAACTTTCGAACTGGTCCGCAATCGCCTGGAGGCAAGCGGCTTCGGCCGCATCGCCGGCCGACGGGCCGTGCTGACCGGCGGCGCCTGCCAGTTGCAAGGTGCCCGCGAATTGGCCGCCGGCGTGCTCGGCAAGCAGGTGCGGATCGGGCGCCCGATCCGCATCCGCGGCCTGGCGGAAGCGACCGGCGGTCCGGCGTTCGCCACCTGCGCCGGCCTCTTGAGCTACGCCCTCCGCACCCCGACCGAGTGGGCCGGGAAATCCGCCTTCGCGAGTGCGCGAACCTCCGCCCGTCCGGGGCGGCTTGGGCAATGGCTGCGCGAGAATTTCTAATGGGAGACGACCGACTTTGAGCAAGCAATCACCACAACCCCCGTCGGCGGACGCCGACCGTTTACGAAAACGCATAACCTTGGAGGCAACGATGACAATTAATTTTACATCACCGGAGACGTACGAACTGAAGCCCCGCATCACCGTGATCGGCGTCGGTGGCGCCGGCGGCAACGCGGTCAATAACATGATCGATTCCGGCCTGGAAGGTGTCGAGTTCCTGGTCGTCAACACGGACGCCCAGTCCCTCGCCTATTCGAAGGCAAGCCGGAAGCTTCAGATGGGGATCGGCATCACGCAAGGGCTTGGCTCCGGCTCACGACCGGAGATCGGCCGGGCCGCCGCCGAAGAGGCGATCCAGGACATTGCCGATCACCTGGAAGGCAGCAACATGGCGTTCATCACCGCCGGCCTCGGCGGCGGCACCGGCACCGGCGCGGCGCCGGTCATCGCCCGGATCGCCCGCGAGAGAGGTATCCTGACCGTCGGCGTCGTGACGAAGCCGTTCGCCTTCGAAGGCACGCAACGGATGCGGATCGCCGAGATGGGCATGGCGGAATTGCAACAATACGTGGATACCCTGATCGTGATCCCGAATCAGAACCTTTTCCGGGTTGCGAATGAGACGACGACGTTCGCCGACGCCTTCAAGATGGCCGATAACGTGTTGCAATCGGGCGTGCGCGGCGTCACCGACCTCATGATCATGCCGGGCCTCATCAACCTCGATTTCGCCGACATCCGGACCGTGATGAGCGAGATGGGCAAGGCGATGATGGGCACCGGCGAGGCGGAAGGCGACCAGCGCGGACTGAAGGCCGCCGAAGCCGCCATCTCCAACCCGCTCCTCGACGACGTGACGATGAAGGGTGCGCGCGGCGTGCTCATCAACATCACCGGCGGACACGACATGACGCTGTTTGAAGTGGACGAGGCGGCGAACCGGATTCGCGAGGAAGTGGACCCGGAAGCCAACATCATCTTCGGCTCCACCTTCGAGGATGCGCTGGAAGGGCGCATGCGGGTCTCGGTCGTCGCCACCGGCATTGATCTCGAAGCGGAAGTGGCGCCGAAGCCGAACCGGATCAGCCTGGTCTCCGATCGCGGGCGGCCGATCCAACCACGGGAAGCCGCCGCCAACCCCGCCGCCACGGCCATCTCGGCCGAGGCCGCAGCCGAGGACGCGTTCCCCCCCGCCGAGACGGCCGAAGCCGGAGCCCAAGCCTCGGCCGAACCGGTGCAGGAAACCGCTGCCGCGACGATAGACCCGCCCTTCATCGCGCCGAAGCCGGCCGAAGCCCGGCCGGGCGGCAATCGGGAGGCGGATCCCTTCGCCGCCGCGGCGATAACGAACGGGGCTTACGGCCGCCGCTCGGAATCCCGCCCCAGCCTCTTCGAGCGTATGACGGGAACCGGCCGCGCCCGCCAGTCGGAGAACGAAGAAACGCCGAGGGCGACCCCTTCGGCCGTCGAAAGGCGGGCGACGCCGACCATGCCCGCCATCAACCGCGGCCCTTCGCCAGCGGCACCGGCCGTCAAGGTGGAACGTCCAGCGGCACCGGCCGTCAAGGTGGAGCGTCCAGCGGCACCGGCCGTCAAGGTGGAGCGTCCGGCGGCACCCGCCAAGGCCGAACGCCCGACCGTCCCGGCCATGCCGGAAAATCTCGAAGACCTCGCCGACGGACCGGCGGAAGCGGCAAGGCCGGAAGAGGACCTTCTCGAGATCCCCGCCTTCCTGCGCCGGCAAGCAAATTAACCACCGGAAAGGCAGACTGGATGGCTCGTAACATTTTGTAACAAAACGTGATTTGAATGCCCGGGGGGATGTTGTTACACCCCCCGGAGCATTCAAGCGATGGTTAATCCGCTGCAAAACTCATTTAACGAGTCTTCAAATCAGAACTTGGCGTTGAACACGATTTCCCAAAAGACCCTTCGCAGCGAAATCTCCTGCACCGGAACCGGCCTCCATACCGGCGCCCACGTCACGATGACGATGCGCCCGGCCGGGCCGGATACCGGCATCGTCTTCCGGCGCACCGATATCGCGGGCGCAGGGGCCAAGCTTCCGGCGCGGTGGGACTACGTCGTCAATACGACGATGGGCACGACGCTTGGCAACGTCGGCGGCATTCGGCTCGCCACCGTCGAACATCTGATGGCGGCCCTCTACGGCTGCGAGATCGACAACGCCGTCATCGACGTTTCGGGACCCGAAGTGCCGGTGATGGACGGCAGCGCCGCCCCCTTCGTCTTCCTGATTGAATGCGCCGGCATCCAGGAGCAGAAAGCGGCGCGGATGGCGATTGAGGTCATCAAGCCGATCCTCGTCAAGGACGGCAACCGACACGCCGCGCTTCTGCCCTCGCCGATCTTCTCCGTCGAGTGCAAAATCCACTTCGAAAGCCAAGCCATTGCCCGCCAGAGTTGCCGTTTCCACCTTTCCAACGGCACCTTCAAGTCGAATATTTGCCGGGCCCGGACGTTCGGTTTCGAGAGCGAGGTCAGCAAGCTCCGTGCGGCCGGACTGGCGCGCGGGGGATCGCTGAAAAATGCCGTCGTCGTCAGCGGCGACAAGGTGCTGAACGAAGAAGGGCTTCGCTACGAAGACGAATTCGTTCGCCATAAAGCCCTCGATTGCATCGGCGACCTGTACCTTGCCGGCGGGCCAGTGCTCGGTTTTTACCGCGGCACCTATTCCGGCCATACGCTGAACAACCAGTTGCTTCACAAATTGTTTTCCGAGAAAGACGCCTTCCGCCGCGTGCCGGCTGAAAAAATTCCCCATGTGGACGCGGCATGGGAACCGTCACTGAGTGCGATGGAAGCCTGATCGCCGACACTTTCTCCGAATTTCGCCGCCACCCTTCCGCCGCCGCAACCGGCGGCGTTTTTGCGTGCGCGGCGCGAAGCCCCGGAAAGCCTCTGGGAATACGCGCACCCCATGCTATAGTTACGCCGACAAGGCGGGGGGCGCCTTTGTGCCCGCCAGGAACCCGATACCATTCACACCGATGCCCAGGTCTTTTCACGTTTTTCGACGGTTTTGTGCGATTTTCGGGACGCTTTTCCTGCTTGGCGCCTGCGCGTCGGACGACAGGGGCGGCACCCAGATCGGCACGGACATCTTCCTCGATCGGGCGGCGCCCGAGCTTTACACAGAAGCCATGAACAAACTCCTTGATGGCGACCTCCGCAGCGCCAACGACGCCTTCAACGAAGTCGAGCGCCAGCACCCTTACTCGGTCTGGGCGACGAAGGCGAAGCTGATGGTGGCCTATACTTTTTACCTGCGAAACAAGTACGACGAGGCAATCAATGCCCTCGATCGCTTTATTCAGCTTCACCCTGGAAACCCGGACGCGCCCTATGCTTATTACCTGAAGGCGCTCAGCTACTATGAACGGATTTCGAACGTCCGCCGCGACCAGGCGATGACCCTCCATGCGATCGAGGCGTTCGACGTGCTCGTGCGACGCTTTCCGGACAGCAAATACGCGCGCGATGCCCGCCTCAAAATCGAGTTCGCCCATAACCAGCTCGCCGGCCAGGAGATGGAGGTCGGCCGTTACTACTTGAGGCGGGACAACTATGTCGCGGCGATCAAGCGGTTTCGATACGTCGTCGAGCGGTACCAGAACACGGCACAAGTGGCCGAAGCGTTGCATCGGCTGACGGAGTCCTATGTCGCCCTTGGCCTCCTCGACGAGGCGCGCAAGACGGCGGCCGTGCTTGGGTACAATTTCCCCGGAAGCCCTTGGTACCAGGACAGTTACGATCTGCTTACCAAGAAAAAGCTGCAGCCCATGGTGGCGGCGAATCCCCCTTCCGACGCAGCGAAAAATTGAGGTGTCCGAACGCCGATGCTCGCCGGTCTTTCCATCCGGGATTTCGTCTTAATTGACCGGCTAGATCTTCGATTCCATGACGGGCTTGGCGTACTTACGGGCGAGACCGGGGCAGGCAAATCCATCCTGCTCGAAGCGCTGGGGCTGGCGCTCGGCGGACGGGCCTCGCCGACGCTGCTTCGCGCCCAAGCCAAACAAGGCAGCATCGCCGCCGAGTTTCATTTGTGCCCTGCCGACGCCGCGCACACCTTCCTCGCCGAGGCCGGCCTGCCGGCCGCCGGCGACCGGTTAATCCTTAGACGGACCTTTGCAGCGGACGGCAAAAGTCGCGCCTTCGTCAACGACGAGCCAGCCAGCGTTTTGCTCGTCCAGCGGCTCGGCGAAAGCCTGATCGAAATTCAGGGCCAGTTCGAGGACCGCGGCCTTCTCAACCCGGTCACCCATCGCGAAGCCCTCGATTCCTTCGGCGATTACGCGGCTGAAGTTCAGGCGACGGCGCGGGCCTTCGACGCCTGGAAGGAGGCCGAGCGGACGCTTCTCGAGGCGGAGGCCGAGAATGAACGAACGGCCCGGCGCGAGGACGAGCTTCGCCACCACCTTGAGGAACTTGACCGCCTCGACCCGCGCGAGGATGAGGAGACGGTCCTTGGCGAAACCCGCGACCTCCTGCGCCACGGCGAACAGCTTGGGGAGGCTTTGAACCAGGCGACGGCGGCGCTCGCAGGCGAACCCGATGTCGAGACGGCGCTGGCCCACGCCCGCAAGGCCCTGGCGCGCCAGGCGACGGCGGCCAAGGGAAGGTTCGACCCGATCCTGAAAAGCCTGGAGGCGGCTTCCCTCGAACTGGCCGAAGCCCTGGGCGCCCTTGCCCATCTCGCCGGCGATTTCGAGGCCGACCCGACACGCCTCGAAGAAGTCGAGGGGCGGCTCTTCGCGCTCCGTGCGTGCGCCCGCAAGCACGGCCTTCCGGTCTCCGAACTTCCGCATTTTCGCGAAGCGCTGAAAGCCAAGCTCCGAAGCGTCGAGGTAGCGACCGAGGATTTGCGGAAGTCCGAGGCCCGTCTCGCCGAACTCCGCGAAACCTATTGCAAGGCGGCGACGACGCTGCGCAAGGCGCGGGCAAGCGCAAGCCTGCGTCTGGACCAGGCGATCCAGGCCGAGCTCGGTCCATTGAAGCTCGAAAAAGCCGTTTTCAAGACCCAACTCACGCCCCTGGAAGAAGCCCAATGGGCGCGCCACGGGACGGACCGCATCACCTTCGAGGGCACGATGAACCCGGGCGGTACCCCGGGCCCACTTGCCAAGATCGCCTCGGGCGGCGAGCTTTCCCGGCTCATGCTGGCGTTGAAGGTCGTGCTTTCCCAAGCCAACCCGGTGCCGACCCTTGTCTTTGACGAGGTTGACCGCGGCATCGGCGGTGCCGTCGCCACCGCCGTTGGCGAGCGGCTGGCCCGCCTGGGAAACGACGTGCAAGTCCTCGTCGTCACCCATTCCCCGCAAGTGGCGGCCTTGGGCGCCCATCATTGGCGGGTTAGGAAGTCGGAAACCGCGCAGGGCGTCGTCGCCCATGTCGAGGAGCTTCCGCAAGCCGCGCGGCGGGAAGAAATCGCCCGCATGCTGGCCGGCGCGCGCGTGACCGAGGAGGCGCGCGCGGCCGCCGATCAACTGCTTTTGGCGCACAAGACATGAAAACGCCGTCGGCCGAGAAGCCGGTGAAGGCGCTGACCGAGGCGGAGGCGGCAACCGAGCTTGCCCGCCTGGCGGAAGCGATCGCCCGCCACGACGCGGCCTATTACCGGCGCGACGCCCCCCTTGTCTCGGACGCCGAATACGACGCGCTCCGTCGGCGGAACGCGGCGATCGAAAAAAAATTTCCCAAGCTTGTCCGCCCCGACAGCCCCTCGCGGCGGATAGGCGCCGCGCCGGCCGAAGGCTTTCGCAAGGTCACCCACGCGATCCCGATGCTTTCCCTCGATAATGCTTTCGACGAGAAAGACATCGCCGAATTCTTCGGGCGCGTCCGGCGATTCTTAAAGCTTGGCCAGGACACCCCCGTCACGGTGATGGCCGAGCCGAAGATCGACGGCCTTTCCTCCTCGCTCCGCTATGAGAGGGGAGCGTTCGTGCTGGGGGCAACGCGTGGCGATGGTGTGACCGGCGAAGACATCACCGAAAACTTGCGCACGATCGCGGACATTCCGGGAAAGCTTAAAGGCGAGAAGGTCCCGGAGGCGCTCGAGGTCCGCGGAGAAGCCTACATGGCGAGGCGGGATTTCCTCAAACTGAACGAAGCGCGCGCGAAGGCGGGCGAGATGCTTTTCGCCAACCCCAGGAACGCCGCGGCGGGCTCGCTCCGCCAGCTCGACCCATCGATCACCGCCGAGCGCAAGCTCAGCTTCTTCGCCTACGGCTGGGGCGAAACGAGCGTTGCCTTGGGCCAAACCCAATGGGAAGCCATGGAACGGCTTCGAAAAATGGGGCTGGCCACGAACCCGCTTGCCGAACTCTCGGCAAGCGAAGGCGACGCCGCGCGTTTCTACGACCGCATCCAGGAGAAACGGGCCGAGCTTCCTTACGACATCGACGGCATCGTCCTGAAAGTAAACCGCCTCGACTGGCAGGAACGGCTCGGCACCGCAAGCCGGGCACCGCGCTGGGCGATCGCCCGAAAGTTCCCGGCCGAGCAGGCCGAAACCCGCCTGCTCGACATCCGCATCCAGGTCGGCCGCACCGGCGCGCTCACCCCGGTCGCCGTTCTCGAACCCGTAACGGTGGGCGGCGTCGTCGTGAGCCGGGCCACCCTCCACAACGAAGACGAAATCCGGCGCAAGGACGTACGCAAAGGCGACACGGTCCTTATCCAGCGCGCCGGCGACGTCATCCCGCAAGTCCTGGGCATCGTCGCGAAGAAACGCCCGAAGAACGCCGAGCCCTTTCCTTTTCCGACCCACTGCCCGGAATGCCACAGCCTCGCTCTCCGGGAAGAGGGGGAGGCCACCCGCCGCTGCACCGGCGGCCTCATCTGCCCAGCCCAAGCCGTCGAAAGGCTCCGCCACTTCGTCTCCAGGGACGCCTTCGACATCGAGGGCCTCGGCAAGAAGCAGGTCGCGTTCTTCTGGAAGGAGGGGCGCATCCGGGGGCCCGTCGACATCTTCCGACTGGAGAAAACGGACGCCGCCGCCAAGCCGCGCCTTGCCGATTGCGAAGGCTGGGGCGAGGTCTCCGCCCGCAACCTCTTCCGCGCCATCGCGGCGCGCCGGGAAATTTCGCTTGCCCGCTTCATCTACGCCCTCGGCATAAGACAGGTCGGCCAGGCGACGGCGCGCCTCCTCGCCCGCAACTACGTAAGCCTGGAAAACTGGCGGCGCGCGATGCGGGAGGCCGAGGACCGCGCCACCGCCGCCTACCGGGATCTCCTCAACATCGATGGCATCGGGCCCGGCGTCGCCGACGACGTCCTCGGCTTCTTCGCCGAGCCCAGGAACGAAGAAGTGCTTGAAGCGCTCTGCAAGGAAGTCCGCGTCCTCGACTTCCAGGCGCCGCAGGCAACGTCGGTCCTGGCCGGCAAGACGATCGTCTTTACCGGCAATCTGGAATCGATGACCCGGCGCGAGGCAAAGGCCCGCGCCGAAGCGCTTGGCGCGAAGGTCGCGGGCTCGGTCTCCGCGCAGACGGATTTCGTCGTCGCCGGGCCGCACGCCGGCTCGAAGCTGGCCAAGGCAAAAGCCCTCGGCGTTGCGATCTTCGATGAGGCGGAATGGCTGAAACGGACCGGGCGCTGAGGCGCTAAAGCGGCCGCGTCGCGCTTTCGAGCCAGGCCCTTTCCCCCGCTTCCAGAAGCGGGGAGAGCGCGCTTCGCACGCGTTCGTGGTAGGCGTCGAGCCATGCCCTTTCTTCGGCCTCAAGCAGCGACGGCTCGACCAGGGAACGGTCGATCGGCGCCAGCGTCAGCACCTCGAAGCCGAGGACTGCCTTCTCGCCCGTCGCGGCGGCGGAAGGCGGGGTCACGGCCAGCAGGCTTTCGATCCGGATGCCGTAGGCGCCTTCCTTGTAGTAGCCGGGCTCATCCGAAAGGACCATGCCGGGGCGAAGCGCGACCGGGCTCGGCAGCTTCGATATGCGTTGCGGTCCTTCGTGCACCCCCAGATAGCAGCCGACCCCGTGGCCGGTTCCGTGGTCGTAGTCGAGGCCCGCCTGCCAGAGCGGAAGCCTGGCGAGAGCGTCGAGCTGCGAGCCCGTCGTCCCTTCCGGAAAACGCGCCCGGGCAAGGGCGATGTGCCCCTTCAACACGCGCGTGAAGCGGTCGCGCTGTTCGGCGGTCGGCGTGCCGATGGCAAGCGTGCGCGTAACGTCCGTCGTGCCATCGAGATACTGGGCACCGGAATCGACCAGGTAAAGCATGCCCGGCGCGAGCGCCCGGTCGGTTGCCGGGCTCACCCGGTAATGCACGATCGCGCCATGGTCGCCGGCGCCGGAGATGGTCGGAAAGCTCAAGCCCCGGAAATGCGCGTTCTCAGCGCGCAAGGCTTCCAGGTGGTCGGCGGCGGAAAGTTCCGTCAGGCGCCCCTGCGGTCCTTCTTCGGAAAGAAAAGCCAGAAAGCGCGTGAGCGCCGCGCCGTCCCGCAAATGGGCGGCACGCATCCCTTCAAGCTCGACCGCGTTCTTGCACGCCTTGGGAAGCGCGCAAGGGTCCATGCCCTCGCGCAGCCTGGCGCCTGCGGCGCGAAGCGTGGCTGCAACCCAAACCGGCGTCGTCTGCGGATCGAGCAGGACCTCCGCGCCGCCGCGCCCGAGCCCTGCCAGCGCCTCCCCTAGGCTTTGCCTTGGCCGCACCCGCACGCCGACGCCGAGATCGGCCTTCACCGCGGCGGGCACCTTGCGGGGATCGACGAACCAGTCCACCGTGCCGTCACGGTAAAGGAGGGCGAAGGAAAGGCAAAGCGGGGTGTGCGCAAGATCGCCGCCGCGCACGTTGAGAAGCCAGGCAATCGAATCCGGCTGGGCGAGAAAGCCCGCTGCCGCCCCTTCCAGGGTAGCGGCTACTACCTGGCGCTTCTCCGCGCTAGACTGCCCCGAGAAACCCAGCGCGTGCGCGACCGCCGGCGAAATGGGCGGCGGCGGACGGTCGTCCCAGACGCCGTCGATCGGGTTTTCCCGGCACGGCACGAGCAGGGCCTGCGCTTCCTCGCAGGCCTGCGAAAAGGCCTTGAGGCCCGACGGCGTGTGCAGCCACGGATCGAACCCGATTCGCATGCCCGGCGTCACCGCCGCCTTCAACCACGCCGCGGGCGGGTTCTGCGTCAGGTGGAGCGGCGTGAAACGGTCGGTCGGCACTTGCGCGGCCACCTGAAGCGTATACCGCCCGTCCACGAAGATCGCCGCCTTCTCCCGCAGCACGATGGCGAGACCGGCCGAGCCGGAAAATCCGGTAAGCCATTGCAGCCTGGCGGCGGCGCGCGGCACGTATTCGCCCTGGTGCTCGTCGGCGCGCGGCACGAGAAAGCCGTCGAGGCGGGCGCACGCCAGCGCGGCGCGAAGCCGGTCCAGCCGCTCCGGCGTCACGACCGCCGCCCGCTCCGCCCGAAAGGTGGTGCGAAATTCCGCTTCGAGGGAGACCAGGGCCTGGCGCAAGGCCGCCGTCGGCGCCTGCGGCAAAAGCCCAAGCCAGGCTTCCGGCTCGATCCCCTTGGGGGCCGCCGCAACGCCCGCCACAAGTTCGCGGATTTCCTCGACCGAAACGGCCATCCCCGCTTCGGCAAGAAATACCGCCAGCGGGTCCGGGCCTTCGCTCTGTTCCTTCAATCCCTGGGCCATGGCCGCAAGGCTAGGCGGACCGCCCCGGCCTGGCAAGGGCGCCCTTGACAAGGACAAGCGTCATCCATTCGGCCACCGGCAGGCGGTGAAGAAGCGCGAAGCCGGCCTCGCGGTAGCGGTTGAGGACTTCCCGCTCCTGCGTCACCAGCAGGCCGGAAAGCACGAGGACGCCGCCCCGCCCGAGATGGCCGGCCATCGCTTCGGCAAGGGCGCGAAGCGGGCGGGCATAAAGATTCGCCATGACGAGATCGAAAGGAGAGGCGCGGGCAAAGGCGGGGTGACGGAAGCCCTCGGCCGTGACCGTGCGAAGGAAAGGGGAAAGGCGGTTTTTCCTGGCGTTCCCGCGGGCGACATCGAGGGCGAGCGGATCGGAATCGGAAGCCACCACCGGCACCTTCCATAAGCCGATCATGGCAAGCGCTAGAACGCCGGAGCCGGTGCCGAGATCGAGCGGCCGGCGGAAGCGGCGGCGGCGGGAAAGACGATCGAGGGCCAGGAGGCAAGCCGCCGTCGTCGGGTGGGCGCCGCTGCCAAAGGCGCGGCCCGCCTCGATCTCAAGGGCCAAGGCACCGGCCGGCGCCAGCCCCCGGCCGTGGGCGCCATGAATGAAGAAGCGTCCCGCCCGGACGGGCGGGCGCTGGCGTTCGGATTCCCGCACCCAGTCGCATTCGGCAAGGCGCGTTACCTTAGGCTCCGGCGATGGGATCCCGGTGGCGGCGGCGGCCACCTGAAGCACCGTCGCAAGATGGCCGAGGTCGGGGGGCGCTTCCAGATAGGCGGCAAGACGCCAGGCTTGTCCTTCCTCTCCCTCCTCGAAGCTGGCGACGGTTTCGGCGAGACTGGCGAGCGCGCGTTCAAAAATGGCGACGGCTTCGGCCGGCACCGAAAGCTCGACCGCAAAAGCGGCCCGATGAGCGGAAGTACTCACGCCCCGGTTACGAAGCTTGCCATCACCTTCTTACGGCCGGCCTTGTCGAAGGCGACGTCGAGCCGGTCAGCCTCCGCCGCCAGCACGCGGCCATAGCCGAATTTGCTATGAAAGACGCGGGCGCCGACACCGAAGGCGGGCGCTGGGCCGGGGACCGCCTTGCCCCGCCCCTTAAGCGTCCGGTCGCGCCTTCCCCGATAGCCGTCCCGCGTTTCCCACTCGAAACTCGCTCCGCTTTCCTGAAAACCATCCGCTTTTCCGGAAGTCCGGCGGTAAAGCCCGGTTTCGGTGTCCCGCTCGACATGTTCGGACGGCAATTCATCGAGGAAGCGCGAGGGCGGATTGCTCTGCCATTGGTTATAGACCCGCCGGTTCGCGGCGTGGGAAAGGTGGACGCGTTTCCTGGCGCGCGTCAGGCCGACATAGGCGAGCCGACGTTCCTCTTCGAGGCCCGCCGCCCCGGTCTCGTCCAGCGTGCGCGGATGGGGAAAGACGCCTTCTTCCCAACCCGGCAGAAAAACGGTGTCGAACTCGAGCCCCTTGGCGCTGTGCAGGGTCATCAGACTCACCATCTCGCCGACCGCCCCGCCCGCGGCATCGTTCTCCATGACCAGGCTGATATGCTCGAGAAAACCAACAAGGGTCTCGAACTCCTCAAGCGCCGCGACCAGCTCCTTCAGGTTCTCGAGCCGGCCCGGCGCGTCGGGCGATTTTTCCTTCTGCCACATGTCCGTATAGCCCGACTCCTCGAGCACGAGGGCGGCGAGTTCGGCATGAGACATCGTATCGAGCAGCCCTCGCCAGCGGTCGAAGTCCTGGAGAAGCCCGGCTAGCGCCCCCCGAACCCTTGGCTTGAGCTCGTCCGTCGTCACCAGCGCGCCCGCCGCCGTCACCAGCGACGTTCCGGCCGCCCGCGCCTGCCGATGCAGCGCCTGCAAGGTCGTGTCGCCAATGCCGCGCTTCGGCGTGTTCACGATACGCTCGAAGGCTAAGTTGTCGTCGGACTGGACGAGGACGCGAAGATAGGCGATGGCATCGCGGATTTCCTGCCGTTCGTAGAAGCGCAGGCCGCCGACGACGCGGTAGGGAACCCCAAGCGTGACAAAACGTTCTTCGAACTCACGGGTCTGAAAGCCGGCCCGGACGAGGATGGCGATTTCGTTGAGCGAATGGCCGGCCCGGTGCAACGCCTCGATTTCCTCGCCGACGAGGCGGGCTTCCTCCTCCCCGTCCCAGGCGCTGCGCAGGCGAAGCGGCTCGGCCGCCGCCACCTCCGTCCACAGCCGTTTGCCGAGCCGGCCCTTGTTCTTCGCGATAAGGTCGGAGGCGACGTTCAGGATGCGGTGGGTCGAGCGGTAGTTCCGTTCGAGGCGGACGACCTTGGCCCCGGGAAAATCCTTTTCGAAACGGAGGATATTGCCGACCTCCGCCCCCCGCCAGCCATAGATCGACTGGTCGTCGTCGCCGACCACGCAGAGATTCCGGCTGGCCTGCGCCAGCAGGCGAAGCCACAAATATTGTGCGACGTTCGAGTCCTGGTACTCGTCCACGAGCAGGTAGCGAAACCGCCGCTGCCAGGTCTGGAGGACGTCTTCGTGCTGCCTGAAAAGCGAAAGGCAATGGAGAATGAGGTCGCCGAAATCGACGGCGTTCAATACCTTCAGCCGCTCCTGGTAGGTCGCGTAAAGGGCGGGCGCCTTGCCGCCGGCGAATTCCGTCGCTTCCGCCGCGGTCACTTTGTCGGGCATAAGGCCGCGGTCCTTCCAGCGCTGGATCAGGTTCAAGAGCGCGCGCGCCGGCCAGCGCTTCTCGTCCAGATCCGCCGCCGCGAGCACCTGCTTCAAGAGGCGCAGCTGGTCATCGGCATCGAGAATCGTGAAGGTGGGCTTGAGGCCGAGAAGTTCCGCATGGCGCCGCAGGATCTGGGCGCAGACCGCGTGAAAGGTGCCGATCCAGAGCCCCTCGGCGGCACGCCCGATAAGGGCGCCGACCCGCCCCTTCATCTCGCGCGCCGCCTTGTTCGTGAAGGTAACGGCCAGGATCTGCCCCGGGATCGCCTTGCGGGTGAGCAGGAGGTGGGCGATGCGGGCCGTCAGCACGCGGGTCTTGCCGGTGCCGGCCCCGGCCAGCACGAGGAGCGGGCCGTCGAGAGTTTCGACCGCCTGGCGTTGTTCCGGGTTCAGGCCTTCGAGGTGGGGGAATGCCTGGACGGGCGGCGCCGGGAGGGGGGGTGTCCTTTCAACTTCGGCGTTCGCCATGACGTCTTATAACCTATAGCTGTTCCGGCTGGCCCGTCTTAGTTTCCGCCTGTCCGCCGCGATTTCATGGCGATCTGCCGGCCGACTTCCGCCGGCTGCGGAAGTTTTGCGTGAACGGCGAGAACCTCCTGCAGCCGCCCCACGATCGCCTCCGGAAAGGGAACGGCGGCCCGCTTCGTCATGTCCACGTGGACGACCAGCATCTCCTGCGTCGCCGAAACGAAGCCCTCCCCGGCGTGGAGCAGCTCGAAGAAAAGGTGCATGCGCTTCGCGTCGAAACCCAGAAGTTGGGCCGTGACGTCGAAGGAATCACCGGCGTGCAGCTCGCGCTTGTAAATGACATGCGCCTCAACCGCGAAGGCCGAGCATTTCTTCGCTTCGATATATTTGGGGCCGAGGCCGACATGGCCCCACCAGCGGTCGATCGCGTCGTCGAAGACCTGCGTGTAGTAAGCGACGTTCATGTGGCCGTTGTAGTCGAGCCAGCTTGGCTCGACCTTGCCGGCGTAGGCCCGGTAGGGCGCCTCGAGAATGGTGCTGTCCATGCGTGCTCCTTGATCTCCGCTTGCGACTATAGCGAAAATTACTCGCGATCATAGGCAAGGTTCGCCCCCAGCCAGGCCTCCACCTGCGCGACGCCGACCCCTTTCCGCGCCGCGTAGTCGAGGACCTGATCGCGGCCTATGCGCCCGACCCCGAAATACTGGGCCTCTTCGTGGGCGAAGTAGAAACCGGAAACGGACGACGCCGGCAGCATGGCGAAGCTTTCCGTGAGAGTGATTCCAGTCAGACGCCCCGCATTCAAGAGATCGAAAAGCGGCGTCTTTTCGCTGTGGTCCGGGCAGGCCGGGTAGCCAGGCGCCGGGCGGATGCCGCGATAGGCCTCGCGGACGAGGGCGGCGTTGTCGAGGTTTTCGTCCGGCGCGTAGGCCCAGAATTCCTTCCGCACGCGTTCGTGCAGGCGCTCGGCGAAAGCCTCGGCCAGACGGTCGGCGAGCGATTTCAGAAGAATGCCGCTGAAGTCGTCGTGAGCGCGTTCAAACTCGGCCAGCCTTTCCTCGATCCCGTGGCCCGCCGTCACCGCGAAGCAGCCCAGATAGTCGGGCTTTCCGCTTTCCTTCGGCGCGACGAAGTCCGCCAGGCAGAAATTCGCCCGGTCCCTTGACTTCGCCGCCTGCTGGCGGAGGAAATGGAAGGTGGCGCGGACCTCGCCTCGCGTTTCGTCCGTGTAAAGCTCGACGTCGTCGTCGCGGACGGCGTTGGCGGGGAAGAAGCCGATCACACCTTTTGCCGTAAGCCAGTTTTCCTCAAGGATGCGCTTCAGCATGACCTCGGCGTCCCGGAACAATTGGCGGGCCGCCTCGCCGACCTTGGCGTCGTCGAGGATGGCCGGGTAAGTGCCGGCCAACTCCCAGGCCTGGAAGAAGGGCGTCCAGTCAATGCGGCCGACCAGGTCTTCGAGCGGGTAAGCCGCGAAGGCCTTGAGCCCAAGGAAGGCGGGCCGCACCGGCGTCGTTTTTTCCCAGTCGATCCGGTATTTTGCCCGCCGCGCCTCGGCCAGACTCACCCCCGGCCCCCTCTGCGCGCGCGCGCCGTGGCGGGTGCGGATTTCCTCGTATTCCTTCGTGATCCCGGCGACGAAATCGTCTTTGAGGGTTTCGCTCAGCAGGTTGCTGACGACGCCGACGGCGCGCGAGGCATCCAAAACGTGGATGGTGGCCCCCTGATAGCCGGGCGCGATCTTGACCGCGGTGTGCGCCTTCGAGGTCGTCGCCCCCCCGATCAGCAAGGGAACGGTAAAACCTTCCCGCGTCATCTCCTTCGCGTTCGCCGCCATCTCCTCAAGCGAGGGCGTGATGAGGCCGCTTAAGCCCACCACATCAACCTTCTCCCGTTTCGCGGTTTCCAGAATCTTCGCGTAGGGCACCATCACGCCAAGATCGATGACCTCGAAGTTGTTGCACTGAAGGACGACGGCGACGATGTTCTTGCCGATGTCGTGGACGTCCCCCTTGACGGTCGCCAGCAGGATTTTTCCCTTCTTTGCCTTTGCCTTTGCCCCTCCCCCTCCCCTACTACCTTCCGCCTCGATGAAGGGCAGGAGATGGGCGACCGCCTGCTTCATGACGCGGGCGCTTTTCACGACCTGGGGCAGAAACATCTTGCCGGCGCCGAAAAGGTCGCCGACGACGTTCATGCCGTCCATCAGCGGCCCCTCGATGACCTCGATCGGGCGCGCCTTCAAAAGGCGGGCCGCTTCCGTATCCTCGAGGATATAGTCGGTGATCCCCTTGACCAGCGCGTGGGTGAGCCGTTCCTCGACGGAGGTGTTCCGCCAGGCGAGATCTTCCTTTCTTTCCTTGCCGCCGCCCTTGACCGTCTCGGCGATTTCGAGGAGGCGCTCCGTGGCGTCCGCCCGCCGGTTGAAAACGACGTCCTCGATCCGCTCGCGCAGCGCGAGCGGGACTTCCTCGTAAACAGCGAGCTGGCCCGCGTTCACGATTCCCATGTCCATCCCCGCCTGCACGGCGTGGTAGAGGAAGACCGCGTTCATCGCCTCCCGAACCGGGTTGTTGCCGCGAAAGGAGAAGGAGATGTTGCTGACGCCGCCACTGGTAAGCGCGTAGGGCAGCGTCGCCTTGATCTCGCGGACGGCCTCGATATAGTCGCGGGCGAAGTTCCGGTGCTCCTCGAGGCCGGTCGCCACCGGAAAGATGTTCGCATCGAAGATGATGTCCTCCGGCGGGAAACCGGCCTTTTCCGTGAGAAGGCGGTAGGAGCGCGTGCAGATCTCGATCATCCGCGCCTTGTTGTCCGCCTGGCCCTTCTCGTCGAAAGCCATGACGACGGCGGCCGCTCCATAGCGGCGAATCGCCTGCGCCTGGACGAGAAAGGCTTCCTCGCCTTCCTTCAGGCTGATCGAGTTCACGATGCCTTTTCCCTGGATGCATTTGAGGCCGGCCTCGATGACCGACCATTTCGAGGAATCGACCATGACCGGCACCCGCGCGATGTCGGGCTCGGACGCCACCTGGTTGAGGAAGATCGGCATGGCGACCTCGGCCTCCAGCATGGGATCGTCCATGTTGACGTCGATGATCTGCGCCCCGCCGACGACCTGCTCGCGGGCCACCTCCAGCGCGGTTTCGTACGCGCCCTCCCGGATGAGCTTCGCGAAACGTGTCGAGCCTGAAACGTTCGTCCGCTCGCCGACGTTCACGAAGCCGGCGACGGAACCCAGGGTCAAGGGTTCGAGACCGCTCAGGCGGCAGCGCTTCTCGATGGTCGGGATCGGCCGCGGCGAAAGCTCTGCGATGGCTTCGACCATGGCCCGGATATGGTCGGGCGTGGTGCCGCAGCAGCCGCCGATGATGTTGACGAGGCCGCTTTCCGCGAACTCCCGCAGGCACGCGGCCATGGATTCCGGCGTATCGTCATAGCCGCCGAAGGCGTTGGGGAGGCCGGCGTTCGGATGGGCGCTGACGGGAATGCCGGCGACGCGAGCGATCTCCTGGATATGCGGACGCAGCTCCTTGGCGCCCAGCGCGCAGTTGAAACCGATCGAGAGCGGCTCGGCGTGGGCGACGGCGTTCCAGAAGGCCTCCGGCGTCTGGCCGGAAAGCGTGCGGCCAGAGGCGTCCGTGATGGTGCCCGAAATCATGATCGGAAGGCGTCGGCCGCTCGCCGCCAAGTAGTCATGGACGGCGTAGATCGCGGCTTTCGCGTTCAAGGTATCGAACACGGTCTCGATCAGCAGAATGTCGGCGCCGCCGGCCACCAGACCGCGCGTCGCCTCGCGGTAGGCGGCGACCAGCTCGTCGAAGGTGACGTTCCGGAAGCCCGGGTCGCCGACGTCGGGCGAGAGGGAGGCCGTGCGGTTCGTCGGCCCCAGCACGCCGGCTACGAAGCGCGGCTTTTCCGGCGTTTTTTTCGTCGCGGCCAGGGCCGCCTCGCGCGCGAGCCTGGCCCCCTCGACGTTCAGCTCGTAAACCAGGGACTGAAGCCCGTAGTCCCCCTGCGCGATCGCCGTCGCGTTGAAGGTGTTCGTTTCGACGATATCGGCGCCGGCCTCGAAATAGGCGGCGTGGATGTCGCGGATGATGGCGGGCTGGGTCAGATTGAGGAGGTCGTTGTTGCCCTTAAGGTCGCGCGGGAAATCGCTGAAGCGCGCGCCCCGATAGCCCGCCTCATCCAGCCGATAGCCCTGGATCATCGTTCCCATCGCCCCGTCGAGGAAGAGGATGCGCTGGCTCATATAACGCTTGAGTTCGTTCGTGCAGTCTTTCGGCGTCATGCGCTCTCGCTTTCCTTTTTCGTTGGCCGGGCGCCGAGCACGTGGCTGATCGCATAGGTGAGATCCGCCCGGTTGAGCGTATAGAAATGAAATTCGTCAAGGCCTTGCGCCTGCAGAAGCCGGCATTGCTCGGCGGCGACGGTGGCACCGACCAGCTTGCGCGTTTCCGGGTCGTTCTCCAGCCCTTCGAAGAGATCGCAAAGCCAGGCCGGGACCGTCGCCCCGCACGCGGCGCTGAACCGGACGATCTGATCGAGATTCGAGACCGGCATGACGCCCGGCACGATGGGAACCGTAATCCCGGCGGCGCGCACGCGATCGAGAAAGCGGAAATACACATCAACGTCGAAAAAGTATTGCGTAATGGCGCGGGCAGCACCGGCGTCGATTTTCCGCTTGAGGTTGTCGAGATCGGCGGCCGGACTTTTCGCTTCCGGGTGCGTCTCCGGGTAGGCGGCGACGGAAATCTCGAAATCGGCGACGCGTTTCAGGCCCCGGACGAGATCCGCCGCGTACGGGTAACCGCCCGGGTGCGGCGCATAGCGCGCCGTGCCCTCCGGCGGGTCGCCACGCAGCGCCACGATGTGGCGGATGCCCGATTCCCAATAGCAGCGCGCAACCGCATCCACCTCTTCCCGGGTGGCGCCTACGCAGGTCAGATGGGCGGCCGGCTCAAGGTCCGTCTCGCGCCGGATGCGGGTCACCGTCTCATGGGTGCGCCCCCGCGTGCCGCCGCCGGCCCCATAGGTCACCGAAACGAAACGCGGGCGGAGGGGGGCTAGCCTCAAGATCGCCTCCCAAAGTTTTTCCGCCATCGTGTCCGTCTTCGGCGGAAAAAACTCGAAGGAAAGCTTCGGCGCCGCGCGACGGGTGAGCGTGAAGGGAAGCGGCGGCGTCTGGACCGCGGGCGAGGGGCTGGCGTTTCGCGGCGTCATGCGGCTTTTCCTTCCCTGGCGCCGGCGGCGCGCGTCGTCCGCCACAGCACGACGGTTAGCGGCTTGCCCGGCAGCGTTTTCCCCAAGGCCCCCTTCAGCCCGGCGGCGGCAAGCCAATCTTGCATTTCATCGTCCCGAAACCCGAGACGGCGATGGGCGTGCTCGTGCCGCAGCGCCTCGAGGTCGTGCGGGGCGAAATCGACGATCAGGAGACGGCCTTCGGGTTTCAGGACACGGGCCGCTTCGCGAATCGCATCGGCCGGACGGTCCGCGTAGTGAAGGACCTGGTGAATTGTCACGAGGTCGTATGCCCCATCCGCCAGCGGAAGCTGATACATGTCGGCTTGCCGAACCTGGCAATGGCCGAGACCGGCTTTTTCGAGATTGGCCCGGGCGATCGCCAGCATTTCGTGGGAAAGATCAACGCCGAGGGCGCGTTCGACATGGGGTGCGAAGACCTCGAGGACACGCCCGGTGCCGGTGCCGATGTCGAGCAGGCTTCGGCGGCGACTTTTCGGCAACCCCTTCAAGGCAAGTTCCTGCATGGCTTGCTCGACGCGGTCTTCCGGCACATGAAGCGCTCGCAGCGTTTTCCACTCCGCGGCGTTGCGGCGAAAGTAGTCGGCCGCCACGTGCGCCCGGGCGCGCTTGATGTCTGCGAAACGCTCGCGGTCACGGCGCAGTTCGAGATCGGAGGGAAGCAGCGCCAGAACGCGGGCGGCCAGTTCCGCTCCAGCGCCTTCCGAAGCCAGGCGGTAGAAGGTCCAGCTACCTTCCCGGAAACGTTCGAGCAAGCCAGCCTCCGAAAGCAGTTTCAAATGGCGCGAGATGCGGGGCTGGCTCTGGCCGAGGATCTGGGTAAGCTCGCTCACCGTCAATTCGCCCTCGGCGCACAGCGCAAGCAGGCGAAGCCGCGTCGGTTCCGCCGTCGCGCGCAAGCCGTTTAGAAACTGCGACAGGTTTTTCATGCTTGCTCTCACGGACGCCAAAATTCCCGACTTTGCCTATAATATAAACATATCTTTATATTGTTATCAAGTCGCCCATTCCGGCAGCGCGCCGAAGGTGTTGGCAAGCTTTTCTTTCCCTTTTTTCCTTCGCCTCGGACGCAACACGGGAAACGCCCGTGACGGTGTGGATGGGTATTCTTTTCCCGAACGGCCATTCACCAGGCTTGATCGGCAGGATACGGCGTGTTTCCTATGCGAACAGCGAGTAAGGATTAAGTAAGGAGAAGCTGGTTGATTTCTACGCAGCGGTGCGTACCTTATACCGCCTGCGCCGGTAGGATAGAATTCGTGACGGTCGGTCGTCTTCGATTTTCCCTCCCTTTCGGCGCGCTTTAAAACGACAAGAGACCGTAACAAGCAGCAAAGAACGTCCACCACTTGAAGGGAGCGCTTCGGTCGCCGAACAAGCCATGCCATTAAATCCTGTGTCAAAAAATCCCGCATCGCGTTTCTACCGGATTGTATTTCTAATCCTTGTTCTGACGCTTCCGAGCAGTCCGCTGGCGGCCCTAGAAGCCAACAAGGCGACCAGCTTCATCAATGGCCTCGGCGGCAAGGCCATCACCATGCTAACGGAACCGACGCTGGAAGATTCGACCCGCCAGGCCCGTTTCCGCAAGCTTTTCGAGGAAAATTTCGACTTGCCGATCATCGCCCGTTTCGTTCTTGGGCGCTATTGGTCGCAAGCCACGGAGGCGCAGAAAAAGGAATTCCAGTCTCTTCTGGAGGATTACATCGTGCTGGCCTATTCCAGCCGATTCAAGGAATACAACGACGAAACCTTCGAAGTGAACGACGTGCGGCAGGATGGCGGGGAAGACGCCATCGTTTATACGCGCATTATCCGGCGCACGGCGCCGTCGGTTCGCGTGGACTGGCGGGTTCACGAGCCGAACGCCGGCATCAAGGTTATCGATGTCTCCATCGAGGGCTTGAGCATGGTGTTGACCCACCGCAACGAATTTGCCGCCGTCATCCAGCGCGCTGGCAGTGGGATCGATGGCTTGCTTGAAATTCTGCGCAAGAAAACGGAGGGCGTGAACCGGAGTCTTTCCGGCGCCTCCTGAAAGGCCTTCCCCCGGGAAATCGGGGCAATCCCCGCCCGGAACGGCGGCGTGAAAGACGCGAGCAACGACGGGCCGGAAAGCCGCCGGGACCCTCCGCGGGCGCAGGACGGGCCTTGGGTCCGAAACGTGCTACCCTGCGCGGAGCCACCGCTGGACGAACGCCATGCCGAGCCACCGCTCTAACCACGCCCTAGCCATACTTCTTCCTCACGCCTATCGCGGCGTTCCGCTCGCGGTGACCCTCAACCTATTGAACGCCGGTCTCGTCGTCCTTGTGCTGGAGAGCGCCGTCGCCAGGAACACGCTCGGTCTACTGGTTTATCGGCCTCGTCGCCGTCGGCCTCTTACGGCTGGCCATCTGGGCGCGGTTCCGGAAGGCCCGCATCGACACTACGAACGCCAGGCGATGGGCAAACCGGCTCACCTTAAGTGCCGGCTTGGCCGGCAGCATCTGGGGACTGGCCGGCGTTCTTCTCTTCGTTCCCGACAACCCGCTTCTGTACACCTTTCTTCTTTTCGTCATCGGCGGCATGGCGACCGGCGCGCTCGTCATCTCCAGCCACCACATCCAGGCCTTTCACGCTTTCTTTCTGACCAGTCTGCCGCCGGTTGGCATCCGCATCCTCCTGCTTGGCGAGCCCATCCATCTGACGATGGCAGCCATGATCGCCTTTTATTGCGTGGCCATTCTTATGGTCAGCCTGCGAATCGGACAAACCTTCGTGGACATCATCTCGTTGCAGGAACGCCTTCGCGGAATCATGGACAACGTTTTCGACGGTATCGTGACCATCGGTCAAGACGGCCGCGTCAAATCTGCAAATTCGGCGGCCGGGAAACTATTCGGCTATCCGCCAGACGCGTGCGTCGGAAAGGTGTTCTTCGGGGACCTCGTGCCGACCGAATACAACGTGGCCACCGAGGAGAAAGAAAGTACCTCGGCATCGCCTTGGAGATGGGGAGTGGCCACTTCCGCCCGTGAACTTATCGCGAAGCGAAGGGACGGCGCCACCTTCCTGGCGGACATCGCCACAAGCCGCATGACCTATGGCGGCGAGGAGTTGCACATCGTAATCGTGCGCGATATCACCGAGCAGAAAGCCCTGCAGGTCCAACTCCTGCAAGCGTCGAAACTGGCTACCCTCGGACAGATGTCGGCCGGCATCGCCCACGAGCTGAACCAGCCCTTGAACGTCATCCGCATGGCGGCGGAGAACGCGCTCCTGCGGCGGCAGGCGGACGGCCTGGACGCCGCCTATACGGAGGAAAAGCTGGCGACCATCTCGAAGCAATCGGAACGGATGGGCAAGATCATCAATCATTTGCGATCGTTCAGCCGTCTCGACAAGACCCATACGGAAGTTTTTGACCTTGTCGCCGTCGCTCAGCAGGCCGCCGACCTGCTCCGCGACCAATTCGATGCCGATGGCATCGAATTGGATGTCCACTTGCCGGCAACGCCGCTTGAGGTGCGCGGGCATCCAAACCAGATCGAGCACGCCCTCTTGAACCTCCTGAATAACGCCCGGGACGCCATCCAGGAACGCGGGGCGCCCCCGAACGCACCGGCGGCGGAGAAGGGCCGGATCACGCTTGAGATCCTGACCTCGGGCTCAAAGCCCCCCGATCCCCCGGCGACCCAAATCAGGCTCCGTGTCACCGACAACGGCATCGGCATCCCGTCCGCCAATCTCGCCCGTCTCTTCGATCCTTTCTTCACGACGAAGGCGGTTGGCAAGGGAACGGGGCTTGGACTCGCCGTCTCGCAAAACATAGTTAACGCCATGGGCGGGCAGATCGTCGCCGCAAACACCCCCGCGGGGACCTGCTTCGAGATCAAACTTCCGCAAGCGGATTCTGAAAAAAACCTGTAAGCTGCGGGGCCAGTCTCAGGGAGCAGTCTCAGGGAAAGGAAACGCGGAAAACAATGGAAAAGCGAAAATCCATACTCGTCGTTGATGACGATCCGCTACAACTGAAGGAATTGGCGGACTTCCTGGCAACCCTGAACATCGACTGCCTACAAGAACAGAACGGCTACGGCGCCCTCAGCAGCATCAAGAAAAACCACCCCGACATTGTCCTGCTCGACATCAAGATGCCCGGGCTGGACGGGATCGAGGTGGCCCGCCTCATTGACAGGCTTTCGCCGAAACCTTCCGTCATCCTCATGTCCGGGCACGCCGATTGCATCCACGACGCCAACAGCGCCGAGATCAACGTCTTCGGCGTCATCGACAAACCGATCCCCTTGCGCGCGCTGAAGCGCTTCATCGAACAGAAATTGATGGACTAGGCCGTTTACCGGCGACGGGCGGCGTCCTCTTCGATCGCCTGGCGGTAGGCTTTCTCCGAAACGTAGGGCCCGTGGGCGCGGAACTCGGAAAGCTTTGCCTTCACAAGGCCGCCCCCATGGGGCAATACCTTGAAGTAGCCGCCATCGCGGCCGATCAGGGGGATCGGGCGGTTCCACCGCGAGAACACGCGGCGCGCCGTGATGGAATGCTCGTGGGCGTAGGACTTTTCCTGCGGGTCCCGGGCAAAAAGATACTCCTGCGCCTCAACGAATTCCCGCACGAACGAGCGGGTAACGACCCGCAGATTCGAGATCACCCAGCAACGGTCCTCGAATTCCCAGAAATAGCCCAGGCCCAGGAATTCGCCCTCCAGCGTGATGTAAGGAAAGAAGGGAAAGGCCCGGCAGGCAAGCGTGCGGTTCTCCCGCTCGCAGAAGCGCGCCCCCTTGCATTCGATCGTCCGGCAGTCGCCCGCCGTCTCTTCGACGATGCGGCGCGTGGCGGCATCGTAGGGCTTGAAGCGGTGCCACAGATCGGTCCGCGATTTCAGCAGTTCCCATTCCGCCTTGTGGGCGACGGGAACGGCGTCCTGGGTCGTACAGCACACCGGCTCGCCGCCGTTCAGCGGCGCGCACTTCTTTCCGCAATCGTAACGCGAAACGGCCGTTTGGAACCGGTCGTAAACGTGGCGAAAGTGTTTGGGCTCAAGGCACGCCTTTTTTGACATGGCCGGCAACATATCAACCGGGGGCCGCTTTTCCTATGTGAAAAAAAGCGGACGGCGGACGATAACGAACGCCCCGTTTATTCCGGCATCTTCGGGAACCGTGCCAACCCGTCGTCGGGAAGGGTGTCCCATGGCTGGGCGCTCGCCGTATAGAGATGCATGGTCGGCTTGTAGAGGCCTGGGTCGTCGAGGCTAGATGCCTTGATGACGATGGCGTCCGGCAGCATCTCGAGTTTAGAGAACACCGGCGCCCCGCAATTCGGACAAAAGCCGCGGCTTATCTTCCGCCCGCTGTCCGCGGCGACGGTATAATATTTTGCCTCGCCCTTAAGAAACTTGGCGTTCGCCTTCGGGAAAACCGCCACCGCGGCAGAGCCGCCGCCCGACGCCTTCTGGCAGTCGCGGCAATGGCAATTGCCGGCAAGCATGGGTTCGCCCGCGATCTCGTAACGGATGGCGCCGCACATGCAGCCGCCCTTATAAGTCGTCATGATTATCTTCTTCCCTGCTCTCTTGCTCTCTTGCTCTCTTGCTCTCTTGTTCTCTTGTTCTCTTGCCTTTCCGAAAGGCTTCGCCCCACACTAGCCCGCCCCGCCCCAGTCAGGCAATTTAACCACGCCCGACATCGAGTGCGGCATATTAGGTCAATATGGCATAATCGATTCTTGTGGATGAATTTCGCACCGCAACCCAAAACAGCCGCCGGAGGACGGATTAAAGCGGCGTTTTTCCTTTCGCATTGCAAAACGAAACGCCGGTTGTGATTCGACAACGCCGAACGGACGGGCGATGCTTTTCCCATCCGAAACCAGACGGAAGAGCGGAAGCACGAAAAAGCGGAAGGCCGGCTTGCCGAACGCAACCTTAGCTTCTGCCCACCCGGGAGACAGTCATGCTCCTCAAACTTTTTTCGGCCCTCGTCATCTTCTTCCTCATGGCACTGACCGTTTGGACCGGCGGCTAGCCCGGCTTGCTGCCCGTCCGGCCGAGTCGGCGCAACCGGTTCCGAAACCGCAAGGCTTTTTGGCGTACCCCGGTGGAGGAAGCTTGGAAAAAACAGAAAGCAGCAACGCGATGATGGAAAAGAAAGCGGAAAAGACGGGTATCTACCGATCAACCTTGAAAATTGTCATCGGCGGGATGTTTGGCCTTGGGTTTCTTTGGGCGGCGCACATGTTCGGCTGGCTCTATTCGCTCTTCATGGCACCGGTGCGAAGCGTCGGCTGGCTGGAATGGATGGTCGTGGGGTCCTTCGTCACCGGGATTTTCGCCCACCTGATGGGGATGCTCCGCTTTTCCTTCAACGACTGAAACCGCCGCCCGAACCCCATCCCGAAGGGCTTAAGGAAGCCATAGATAGACCGGCAGGTAACCGGCCAGTTGCAGCTTTTCGATCCCTTCGAAAAGCGGCAGGGCGAGGTAGAAAAGGCAGGAGTCCCGGAATGTGATCCAAACGAGCGACGGCCGCACGACAAGCGTCTCGGCGTTCTTCCACAGCCGCCAGCGCGGCAGCCAACGCGGAACCTCGGCCAGATAGGCGCGGTAGGACTCGCCAAGTTTGACCGACAGAAACGCTTCTTCTTTTCGGCTGACGCCATTGAAAATCAGAAAAATGAGAAACGCGAACAGCACGCCAACGACGCCGCTGCCGACCAGAAACCCCACGCCACCGGCGGCGATGACCGAGAACACGTAAAGTGGGTTGCGCACGACCGAATAGGGACCGCTGTGGATGACCGTCGCGTTTTTCTGCCCGCCGATATACATGCTGCACCAGGCCCGTCCGAGGACGCAAAACCCGATAAGAAACAGGCCAAGGATTTCGAGGCCCTCGTGCCAGGCCCCTCCCGGAGTCCACCAGGATTGCGTGAAGAGGCCGGTGGGCAGAAGAAGAAGGCCGACCCCCAAGATGGCACGCTTGCGGCGGTGCTGAACGGAAGAAAGGCTGGGAGAAGGCGAGACGGCAGTCATCGGGCTGACTGGAACGTGGATTTTCTGGTTCGACATGGGCGCCCCTCTGTCAACCGGCCGCGCGAAACTACCGGCTGCGTGCCGCTGCCGCAAGGAAGATATCGCGCCCCCTTCGCCGCCGCCGGTCTGCTATCATGTTGATACCGCAGGGACAAACGGACGAGGCAACCATGGATAAAAGCGAAGGCTTGATCGCTGCCTTCCGGCTGGATGGCGCGGGGGGTGGCGAAGCGGTTGACTGGCACGACATCGGAAAGCCTGGCGAGGGCCTCCTCTGGGTGCACCTGAACCGCCAATCCCAGGCCGCGCGGCAATGGATCAGCGAGGCAAGCGGGCTCGACCCGGACGTCGGCGAGGCGTTGCTCGCCGAGGAGGCGCGGCCCCGCTGCACCCGCCATAACGACGGCGCGATACTGACCTTGCGCGGCGTCAACCTGAACCCGGGCGCCGACCCGGAGGACATGGTCGCGGTTCGGGCCTGGGTCGAGCCGACGCGCATCGTGACGACACGCGGGAGGCGAGTCATCGCCACCCAAGACATTGCGGACGCGCTCGGGGCCGGTCGGGGGCCGCGCACGGCCGGCGACTTCGTCGCCGATCTGGCCGAACGTCTCGTCGACCGTATGGCCTTCGTCATCACCGAGCTGGACGACAACGTGGATGCGCTGGAGGACGAAATCCTTGTCGTCCAAAGCGGCGCGCTGCGCTCCCGCCTTGGGGAGCTTCGGCGCGAGGCGATCGCGCTTCGGCGTTACCTCGCACCCCAGCGCGAAGCGCTCGGCCAGCTTGCAACGCTCGACACGCCATGGCTGGACGCCAGGCGCCGAGCCAAGCTTCGCGATGTCGCCGATCAGGTCGTCCGCTACGTTGAAGATTTGGATGCGGCGCGCGAGCGGGCCGCCGTTATTCAGGACGAATTGACGAACCGGCTCTCCGAGCAGATGAACCGCACGATGTACGCGCTATCCCTCGTCGCCGGCATCTTCCTGCCCTTAAGCTTCATCACCGGACTTCTCGGCATCAACGTGGCCGGCATCCCGGGCGCGGAGACGCCGTGGGCCTTCGTCGCCGTCTGCGGAGCCCTGCTTGCCGTCGGCCTTTTCGAGCTTTGGCTCTTCCGCAAACTGCGCTGGGTCTGACGGGATTGTGTGCCCGAGCCTCCGGCCGGCGCAGGGCGTTCATCGGAAATAGAGCGGCGGGGTCGGCTTGTTGGCTCTTGCAATCAAGCAAAGATAAGAACAGGCTACGACGCTCACCGACAGCTTGAGAACCCGCCCGATGCGACGCCTGATGTTCACGTTCTTCGCGCTGCTCGTTGGCGCATCGCTCGGCGCAATGGCGGCCCCGCCCGCCGAGGCCCCACCAGACGCGAAGCCGGCTGTGCCGACCAAGCCCGTCGCCGAGACCTTTCAGGATTTGATTGCCGCCGCCGAAAAACTGAGCGGCCCGATTCCCAGCGCCGACGATGGTTCGCTCTCGGCTCGGCATCAGTTCTTGATCGGCGTCCGGCTCCAAAACGGTTTCGGAGTCACGCAGGATGTCCCCGCCGCGCTGCGCTGGTATGACCGCTCCGCCGCGCGGGGTTTTGCGCCGGCGCAGGCATGGGCCGGCGACTTCTACCGCTACGGCATCGCGGACACCCCCATCGACAAACCGAAGGCGGCCGGGCTGTACCGCGCATCGGCAACACAGGGCTGGGCTTACGCGCAGGTGGAACTCGGCACCCAACTGCTGGTGGGCGATGGCGTGCCGGTGGACATGGCCGAGGGCGAGAAGTGGCTGCGCGCCGCCGTTGGCAGGGATCCGTTCGTCGACGACTTCCTGCCCGTGCTCGACCGCCTGCCGCGTGACCCACCCTGCCGCGAAGGCTTCTGCGCCGTCCTCCGGCTGGCCATCGCCGACGCCGAGCGCGACTTCAAGATGCTGACCGCGGGCGCGTTCAACGCGAACAAGGTGGCCGACGCGCGTTACGCGCTGCCGGGCGCTTCCAGCTGCGGAATCGTCGACGAGACCGACAAGGCGCTGCGGCAGTACGTCTGCATCTTCGAGGGACCGGCCGCCGGCCCCGACGATCTGTTGCCGCGCATCCGCCGCGCGCTCGCCCTCGACGGCGGCGCCCCGCGCTGGATCGCGACCGACGACAGCTTCCACTTCAACCCCGGCCCCGACTGCGCGGAGGATCCGGACGACCCGTTCTCCGACTGTTCGCCGATGGACAGGCCGGCGGAGCGCTGGCAGTTCAAGCCGCTCGGCTATGTCGATTACTATGAGTACGACTTCGACTATGCCAAGCACCGCGACGCGATCCCGATCGCCGACCGCATCAGCGTCAAGGTCGCGCCCAACCCCTGGGGCAAGGGCAAGGTTGTGCAAGTGTTCACCGTGCCGCATCCCGACGGGCCGATCGAACACCACGCCAATTTCATTCTCTACGCTTACGAGACCACGATCTCACCGACCTACACTATCCGTGTGGACGGAACGGTGGTCGGCACCATGCTGGGTTATGCGAAGGGCAGCGGCAAGGAACTCGGTCTGCGGATCCGAGACGGCAGCCGGAAGATCCGCATCACGGACGACGCCACGGGCTACTGGGAGGAGTTCGACGTTAACGTCCGCGCGATCTTCGATCATTGTTTCTACGACAAGACCCGGGGCATCAACTGTATGTCCAGCATTACGCAGACAATCGCGCCCTCCGCGCACCGCTAGAGAAGCGTAGCGAAGGGCACCGTCCCCGCCGATTGCCCTGTTTAATGGGAAAAACACGGGGAAATTTCGCGAATTACCCGGGATAGCAATCCCCTTGGGCCACGGCGGCTATTAGCGAACGCCCCAGGAAAGCGCCAGCAGCCCCAGCAGCAACAGGCTAACCACCTGCCAGAACAGCAGCGGGTTGCGCTCGTACAGGGGTCGCCGCGACTCTGCCGTTATGCCGCCACGCGCCAGGCCGTTCTCGATCTCGAAGGCAAACTCCAGCACGTCCCCATGACGTTGACCGCGATCGATGGCGAAAGCGCGGCCTAAAGCAAAGTCGAGCCAGGCCGGCAGATCGGGACGGTAACGCGACAGCGGCACGGGCGGCTTCAACCGTGGATGGGAAAAAGGTTCGATCTCGCCGTAGGGATAGTGTCCGCTAAAGGCGCGATAGAGCGTCACGCCAAGGGCATAAAGATCGGTCGACTCGTCGCCGTTGCTGCCTTCGCGCATTTCCGGCGCCATGAAGCTCGGCGTTCCGGGGATCGCTTCCACACTGGGGTCTTCGGCCTTGGCCATACGCGCCACCCCGAAATCAAGCAGCCTGAGACCGCCGCCCTTGAGCACCATGACGTTATCGGGCTTGATGTCACGATGAATAATGCCGGCACGATGCAGCGCCACCACCGCCTTGGCGAGCGCGATGCCGATCCCGACACCCTCGGCCAGCGTGACCTGCGGACGGCGCGCGAGCCGCGCTTCCAGCGTTTCGCCATCGTAAAACGGCATCGCCAGATAAAGCCGCGATCGCCGCTCGGGCAACAGCGGAACGATCTCGCCGAGCCAGGGACTGCGCGTTTGGCTGGCGACCAAAGTTTCGCGCGCAAAGGCGACGCGATAGACCGCATCGTCGGCGACACGCGGGCGCGGAAATTTAAGCACGACCTCTCGCGCCGAAGCTGGGTCGTACGCCCGATAGAGCCGACAGTAACGGCCATCCGAAAGAACTGGGCCTAGTCGAAACCCGTCGATTTCATCGCCGGGTTTGGGCAGTTCGCCGATCGGCAGATCGCCAACTTCGCTTTCGACGCCGGCCCAATCGAGTGATGGCAATGCGATCACGTCGAGTACCAGGGCGCTGGCATTGTCCTGGCTGCCAGCCGTCAGCGCCGCCACCACCAGACTGCGCGCGGTTTCGTCCGCCGCCGCGCCGCGTCCAAGCTGTTCGGCGATGCGCGCGTCCGACAGCGCGCCATGCACACCATCGGTGCACAGCAGAAAGCGGTCATGGGCTTCCAGGCCAAGCGACAAGTGATCGAGGCGCAAGGCCTCCTCGACGCCGATGGCGCGGTACAGCACATGCGACAGATCGGGATGGCGATGAACGTGATCTTCGGTCAGCCGCTGCAAACGATTGCGGCTGAAACGGTAGACGCGGCTGTCACCGACATGGATCGCATGCGCCTTGCGGCCGAGCAGGATCAGCGCGCTCAGCGTGGTCGCCATGCCCTGCAGGTTCGCATCCCCGCGCCCTTGCGCGAATACCCAGCGGTTCGTTGCTTCCAGCACCCGGGCCGCCGCCCGTTCGACGCTCAAGGTCGCGGGTTGGCTTAGATAGCCCTCGATGAAGTCCCGGACCGCAATCTCCGCCGCTTCCCGCCCGCCCTTGGCGCCGCCGACGCCATCGGCGATCGCCGCCACCAGGCCATGGCTCGCGCGCTCCTTGGCCGTGCCGGTATAGGCCGCAAGAAAATCTTCGTTACGCGCGCGCGCCCCCCGCTCGCTGGCAAAGCCGACCCGCACATGAAGATCGTTGCAAAACTGCACCGATAAATCCGTTCCTTTCTGGCGCGGATCGATCAGATCTGCGCGCCCGAGCGCGCACCCCAGGTGGTCCGCCAGCGGCGCTTGACGGTGACGAGCCCGCCAAGCCCCAGAAGCGCCAATAACGCAAAAACCAGGAAGCCGCCGCTAAAGCTGCCGCTCCATGCCTGCGACAGGCCCAGCGTCTTGGCAAGAAAAAACCCGCCGATGCCGCCCGCACAACCGACCAAGCCGGTCAGGGTGCCGATTTCTTGGCGGAAGCGTTGCGGAATGAGCTGAAAGATCGCGCCATTGCCCATGCCCAGCGCCAGCATGCCGGTTGAAAAAAGCAAAACCGACGCCCAGGCGATCGGCGGCATATCGGTAATGGCCCAAGACGCGCCGGCCGCCGTGTCGGGGGCGGGGCCACCCGGCATATTCGCGATGATGCAATAAGCCGCCGCGACCACGGTGAATAAAATAAGCAAACTGCGGATGCCGCCAAAGCGATCGGCGACAAAGCCGCCGACGGGGCGAAAGCAGGAGCCGCACAAGACGATGATGGCGACCATAAGCCCTGCCGCCACGCCCGAGACGTGATATTGCACCGTGAAGTAAACCGGCAAGGCGCTGGCAAGCCCGACAAAACCGCCGAAGGTGATGAAGTAAAAGAACATAAACCACCAGCTATCTCGATCGCCAAGCAGCGCGCGGTAGCTTTGCCAATTCACCGGCCGGCGGGCGTTTGGCGCATCTTTGGCCAGCAACAGATAAACCGCAAATACCACCAGCAGAGGGATCAGCAAAAAGCCGAACACGTTTTGCCAGCCATACGTTTCGGCAAGCGAGGGCACGATCAAAGTATTCAGCACTACCCCCGAATTACCAGCCCCGGCAATACCCATGACAATGCCCTGATAATGCGGCGGATACCAGCGGCTCGCTTGCGGCAAGGCGACCGCGAAAGAAGCGCCGGCGATCCCCAACACGACGCCAAGAAGCTGAACGTCGAGCTTGCTGTTCAAGCCAAAAATCCATGCGTACGCCATGGCGGCGATGACCAGCGATTGCGCGACGGTAGCGGTGCGCTTTCCGCCGAAATGATCCGCCAGCATACCGACCGGCAATCGCCACAACGCGCCAGCCAATATCGGAATCGCCACCAGAGTGAATTTTTCCTCCATCGCGATATTGAGATCGCGCGAGATGTAGATGATCAGCGGTCCAAGCGTGACCCAGACCATGAAGCTGAAATCGAAATACAGGAACGCCGCCAGCAGCGTTGGCCAATGCCCGGCCTTGCGGAAATCGCGAAAATCCATCGGTCCCATCCGTTTGCTCCTTCTTGTCTTTCTTGCAGTGCAACAAGCAAGGGGCATGCCAGCCTATAATTTGCGATAAAATTGGTTTTTTCCTTGTAAATCATGGCGTTATTAAGTTGATCAAAAATAGTGCACTAAAGATAATTGATCGTAATCTGGGCGATAATTATTGCGCTGCTCAATAAATAGGCCGGGCGCACCGTTCATTTTGCCGGCACGGCCCAGCTAAGTCCTTATTCTACCAAAGCTTTACCGGAATGCCGGGAATGGCACGAAGCTTGCGTGATGTTTTCTGAAAGTTGTTCGCGAGCGTGCCGCCCCTGAATGACCGGCGCCCATCGCGAAAGGCTCGAACACGAAGCGCGGAGATTGCCCCAGTGAAGCAGCGTCTCGTCGTCATCGGCAACGGAATGGCCGGAATGCGGACGGTCGAAGAGTTGCTGGCCATCGCGCCCGATCTCTATGACATCGCGGTTTTTTCGGCTGAGCCGCATGGCAACTACAACCGGATTCTGCTCTCGTCGGTTCTGGCGGGCGACAAGAGCCTGGAAGAGGTCACGCTCAACGACGAAGACTGGTATGCCGAACACGGCATCGCTTTGCACAAAGGCAAGGCAGCGGTCGAGATCGACCGGAAGCGGCGGCGCGTCGTCGCCTCCGATGGAACTTTCGCCGAATATGACCGGCTGTTGCTGGCGACGGGTTCCGATCCGATCGTTCTGCCGTTGCCCGGCAGGAACCTGCCGGGCGTTGTGACCTTCCGCGACATCGCCGATGTCGAGGCTATGCGGTTGGCCGCCGAACGCTATCGCCGGGCCGTCGTCATCGGCGGGGGGTTGCTGGGCCTCGAGGCTGCCTATGGCCTTCTGAAACGGGGCATGGCGGTGACCGTCGTCCACTTGATGGATACGCTGATGGAGCGCCAGCTCGACCCGATCGCGGGCGGCATGCTCCGGCAATCCCTCGAAGCCCGCAAGATTGTCTTCCACATGCCGGCCGAGACCGAGGCGATATTGGGCGAAGATCGCGTCAGCGCCGTTCGGCTGAAAGACGGCACCGAGATCGCCGCCGATCTCGTGGTCATGGCCGTCGGCATCCGGCCCAACATCGCACTGGCGAAAAAAGCCGGCTTGCACTGCGAGCGCGGCATCGCCGTCGGCGATACCATGCAGACCTACGACCCCCGCATTTATGCCGTCGGCGAATGCGTCCAGCACCGCGGCAAAACCTATGGACTGGTCGCGCCTTTGTTTGAACAAGCCAAGGTTTGCGCCAATCAGCTCGCACGCCGCGGCCACGCCGGCTACAATGGGTCGGTCACCTCGACCAAGCTCAAAGTCACCGGCGTCGAGGTTTTCTCGGCGGGCGATTTCCAGAGCGGCAATGGCGGCGAGGAGATCGTTCTGCACGATCCCTTCCAGGGCGTCTACAAGAAGCTGGTCTTGAAAGACAACCGCATCTGCGGCGCGGTCACCTATGGCGATACCGTCGATAGCGCCTGGTATTTCCAATTGCTGCGCGAGGGCACCGACGTCTCGGCGCTCCGCAACGAACTGATGTTCGGCCGGTTCCATCTCGGGGATTCAGGACGCGGCGGGCATTCGGCGACGATGCAACTCGCCGATGAAGCGGAGATCTGCGGCTGCAATGGCGTTTCCAAGGGGCAGATTCTAGCCGCCATAACCGCCAAGAAACTTTTCACGCTGCAGGATGTGCGCGCCCATACCAAGGCCTCGTCGTCTTGCGGCTCTTGCACTGGGCTGGTCGAACAATTGCTCGCCAGCGCGCTTGGCAGCGACTACTCCGTTTCCCCGAAAATGCAGCCGATATGCGCGTGCACCGAGTATTCCCACGACGAGGTCCGCCGGGTCATTCGCGAACAAAACCTGAAATCGATCTCCGAAGTCAGAACATTTCTCGAATGGCGCACGCCGGACGGTTGTCACAAGTGCCGCCCGGCGCTTAATTATTATCTCTTGTGCGCGTGGCCGGGTGAATACAGCGACGATTCCCGCTCGCGCTTCATCAACGAGCGCGCCCACGCTAACATCCAGCGCGACGGCACCTTTTCGGTCGTCCCCCGCATGTGGGGCGGCGTCACCACGCCTGCGGAATTGCGGGCGATTGCCGATGTTGCCGATAAGTTCGACATCCCCACGGTCAAGGTCACCGGCGGTCAACGCATCGATCTTCTGGGCGTGAAGAAGCAGGACTTGCCCGCCGTCTGGAGCGATCTCAGCAAGGCCGGGCTGGTGTCTGGTCACGCCTATGGCAAGGCGTTGCGCACGGTCAAGACCTGCGTCGGCTCGGAATGGTGCCGCTTCGGGGTGCAAGATTCGACCGCGATGGGGATTGCGCTCGAAAGGATGAGTTGGGGCAGCTGGACGCCGCACAAGGTGAAAATGGCGGTGTCGGGCTGCCCGCGCAACTGCGCCGAAGCGACAATCAAGGATTTTGGCGTCGTCGCCGTCGAATCCGGCTGGGAGC
This sequence comes from Pseudomonadota bacterium, assembly GCA_040752895.1. Taxonomy (NCBI): domain Bacteria; kingdom Pseudomonadati; phylum Pseudomonadota; species Pseudomonadota bacterium. The sequence goes on along the minus strand of JBFMHN010000004.1, from coordinate 184,573 downwards.
TTCATGTCGGCGGCAATGGCGGCGTCAAGGTGCGGGCGACGGATTTGCTATGCAAGGTCAAGACGCCCGAGGAAGTCGAAGAATGCTGCGGCGCCTATCTTCAGCTCTATCGCGAGGAGGCGCATTATCTCGAACGCACAGCGCCCTGGATCGAGCGGGTCGGGCTGCCTTACATCAAGCAGCGCATTGTCGAGGACGAGGAAGGACGCAAGGCGCTCCATGCCCGCTTCCTGCACGCCCAGACCTTCGTGCAGAAAGACCCCTGGGCGGAACGGGCGACGGGCCTCGACCGGACGGAGTTCGTGCCCTTGACCGTGAACGCCTGAACGATGACCGACTGGACCGAAATTTGCCCTCTCGAACAAATCCCGCGGCTCGGCGCGCGGGTCCTGCCCACGCCTGGCGGCAATATCAGCCTGTTTCGCACCAGCGACGACCGCGTATTCGCGCTGACCGACCGTTGCCCGCATCGCGGGGGACCGCTATCGCAGGGCATCGTGCATGACCATTTCGTCACCTGCCCCCTGCACGATTTTGTCATCGACCTGACGACGGGGAAGGCGGTAGCGCCCGACGAAGGCTGCGCCAATAGCTACCCCGTGCGCGTTGAGCAGGGCATGGTCCTGATCTCCCTCGATCGCCCAGAAACAGCGACCGAAGCCGCTTGAGCGCGCCGGTTCGCACCACTTGCCCCTATTGCGGCGTCGGCTGTGGCGTCCTTGTCCGGCGCGACCCCGGCGGCAAAGTCGTGCTCGCCGGCGACCGCGGGCATCCGGCCAATTTCGGGCGACTGTGTTCGAAGGGCGCGGCGTTGGCCGAGACCCTAAGCCATGACGGCCGGCTGCTTTATCCGCGCCTGGGCGGACGGCGGATCGATTGGCCGTCGGCCATCGCCACCGTTGCCGATGGCTTCAGCCGGGCGATGGATCGGCACGGCCCCGAGGCCGTCGCCTTTTATGTTTCGGGTCAGCTTCTGACCGAAGATTACTACGTCGCCAACAAGTTGATGAAAGGCTTCATCGGCGCCGCCAATATCGACACCAATTCACGGTTGTGCATGGCGTCCACCGTGGCCGGCCATACCCGCGCCTTCGGCTCGGACACCGTTCCCGGCTGTTACGAAGATATCGAAGAGGCCGATCTCGTGGTGCTGACGGGCTCGAACCTGGCCTGGTGCCACCCGGTCTTGTTTCAAAGGCTGAGCGAGGCGCGCGAGCGCCGCGGCACGCGGGTTGTCGCCATCGACCCGCGGCGCACCGTCACTTGCCAAATCGCTGACTTGCATATGCCGCTCAAGCCGGGCAGCGACGTGCTGCTTTGGAACGGGCTGCTGGCCCATCTCGCTCAAGCGGCAGCCCTCGATCGAAGCTTCATCGAGTCGCATACCCAAGGCTTCGTTGAAGCCCTTGCCGCCGCCCGCAACGAGGCCGGCGAGATCGCCGCGATCGCCGCCGGCACTTGCCTTAACCCCGACGATCTTGCGCGCTTCTTCGACTGGTTCGCCACCACCGAAAAGACCGTTACGGTTTTTTCCCAAGGCGTCAATCAGTCGGCGCAAGGCACGGACAAGGTCAACGCCATCCTGAATTGCCATCTCGCCACGGGCCGCATCGGCCGTCCCGGCATGGGACCCTTTTCCGCCACCGGTCAGCCCAATGCCATGGGCGGGCGCGAGGTCGGTGGGCTGGCCAACCAGCTTGCCGCCCATATGGGCTTCGAGGACGCCGCCCTCGCCCGCGTCGCCCGCTTCTGGCAAGCGCCCCGCATCGCGCGCGGGCCGGGCCGCAAGGCCGTCGATATGTTCCAGGCCGTGGCCGAGGGGCGGATCAAGGCGATCTGGATCATGGCGACCAACCCGGCGGTTAGCTTGCCCGAAACCGACAAGGTCCGGCGCGGACTCGAGGCTTGTGAGATGGTCGTCGTCTCGGATTGCGTCGCCGAGACCGACACCACGCGCTATGCCGATGTTCTTTTGCCCGCCGCTGCTTGGGGTGAAAAGGACGGCACGGTGACCAATTCCGAGCGGACAATCTCGCGCCAGCGGCGTTTTATCGACCCGCCGGGCGAAGCGCGCCCGGATTGGTGGATCGTCACCCAAGTGGCGCGCCGCATGGGGTGGACCGAGCAATTCGCGTACGAATCGCCGGCCGACATTTTTCGCGAGCACGCCGCCCTTTCGGGTTTTGAAAATCAAGGCGACCGCAGATTCGACATCGGCGGCTTGGCCGAAATCACGGATTCGGAATACGACGCTTTCGCGCCCGTGCAATGGCCGCTGCCAAAGGCGAACGATGGGAAGCGCAAGGCAGGCGGTGCAAGCCCGAAACGCCTCTTCGCCGATGGCGGATTTGCGACGCCGGACACCCGCGCGCGATTCGTCGCCGTTTCGCAAACGCCGTCGGGCCACGCGCCAGGGGTCGAGTTTCCGCTTGTGCTCAATACCGGCCGGGTTCGCGACCAGTGGCACACCATGACCCGAACCGGAAAATCGCCGCGCCTCGCCGTAACCGAGCCCGAGCCGTTTGCCGAAGTTCACCCCGGCGACGCCGAAAAATTCGGTCTCAGCGACGGCGGGCTTGCCCGAATCGCAAACCAAAACGGTGAAATTCTCATCCGCGTTCGCCTGAGCGCAGGCCAGCAGCCCGGCTCAGTTTTCGTTCCGATGCATTGGAGCGATGCCTTTACCGGAAATTCGGTCATTGGCCGTTTGGTGCCGGCGCGGACTGACCCGATCTCGGGCCAGCCCGATTCGAAAAACGCCCGGGTGCGTATTTCGCCTTTTGCCGCCGGCTGGAGCGGTTTCCTGATCTCGCGGCGGGAATGTCGGCCGCGCGACGTTGACTATTGGTGCCGCCATGCGGCCGAACAATGCTTCGTTTACGAACTCGCCGGCGCGCACCTTCCCGATGCCATCGACGGCTGGGCCGGCGATCTTCTCGAGGCCGCCGCCACCGATGAACTCATCCGTTTCCGCGACCCGACACACGGGATTTGGCGCTGGGTGAAGCTCCACGCCATCGGGCTGGATGCCTGTCTTTTCGTCTCGCGCAGCGAAGCGCTTCCCGAGCGCGATTGGCTGTTGGAATTGTTTCGGCACGATCGCATTGACGCATCCGCGCAGCGTGTGTTGCTTGGCGGCGCCGCGCCAACGCCAGGAGCGGACGAAGGGCGGATTGTTTGCGCCTGCTTTGGCGTCGGTCTCAAGCGGTTGGTCGCCGCTATCGGCGAGCGCAAGCTCACCAGTGTCGAAGCCATCGGGCAAGCGCTTAAGGCCGGCACCAACTGCGGCTCTTGCCTGCCCGAACTCAAGGAGTTGCTCGGCCATACCCGCCCTAACGCCGCCTGATCGGATGGAAAAGCGGCGGCGGCAAACAGCCTCTCCCCGAGAAGGGGATGAGGGCGGCTTGGAGCGAGCGCCTCTACTTACCCGAGCGGCGCGTGAGCGGCCCTGGTGAAAAGCTTCATGAATCGAGCCAGGATAACCTTGAGCTCCATAATATGAACGAGATTACCCTCGCGCCGGGCGGCGGTGATGTCCTCAACGATCATCTTGCAGATTTCGCGGACTCCGCCCTCGGAGTGGAGAAAGTGATCTCCAACATCGGCGGCGACAGTATCCGGCATATGCTCATGCTCGGCGATCGCCTTGACCACGCCCTCGTCCAATTTCCGGTATTCATGAATGTTTGTCATTTCAAGCATGACACCCCTCCATCTCTAGCCCCCCTTCAAGACGCGGGTTGCGGGGAAAGCTGCCTGGCTGTCCCCGCGAAGCCAAGCCAGCGCGTCAAGTAAAATATGGGTATTCAGGTTTGCCATTTCCCGTTGAAAATAGAGGCTGCAATTCTGCGGGCACCCTTGCCGGGATTGCCGTGTTATCTGTTTCAACAAAGGGACCTTTTGACTTCTGGATGGGGATATATCGTTCGCCCCTACCGCCGGTTCCTTAAAAAGGCCGCCAACTATCCCCATATAATAAAAAGAAAAAGAATGGGTTATCTGTCTCTATTGGGAACCAAAGCCTGTTAGGAGGAGAGCGGCTATGACGACCTTCCAAAAAACCGTAAGCGAAGTCGTCGGCGTGTTCCATTCGGTAGAAGACTTGGAATTCGCCGTGGACGAGTTACAGGTATCCGGTTTCAACGTGTCGGAACTGAGCCTGTTGGCCCATGACAAGGTGGTGGAGAAGAAGCTGGGCCACCACTATACAAGGGCCGAAAAGGCGGAGGACGATCCCGAAGCGCCTCGCGCCGCCTGGGTGTCAAGGCGAGCCGTCGATGTCGAAGAAGCGGCCGTAATAGGCGCACCCTTCTTTGTCGCGGCCGTCGCCGCGGCGGGAGCGGTGGTGGCAACCGCGGGCGCCCTCCTGCCGGCAATCGGCGCAGCCATCGCAGCTGGCGGACTGGCTGGTACGTTCGGAGGCCTGGTGGCCGGTGAGATCGGCCGGGAACACGCCGAATATTACGAGCGCCAGATCGAACGCGGCGGCATCTTGCTGTGGATACATCTGCGAACCCCAGCGGACGAGAAAAAAGCATCCGATATTCTTAAGCGCCATAACGCAACCGACGTGCATGTGCACGAAGTCGTCGCCAGCGCCTGAGATTCGGTGGCTTTTTTTTGGGTGCGTCGAAGGCTAGCTGCAAAATTGTTGCGCTTGGCGTGTCCGAGATGCGTCGCCCACCCAGCGACAGGTGGCGCTCACGCGATTTAATTCTCCAGCGTGAACCCCACCTCCAGCGTTACCTGGAAGTGATCAACCTTGTCGTTCTCGATATGCCCGCGTGTCTCGATGACCTTGAACCAGCGTAAGTTTTTCAGTGTCTTGGAAGACTTCTTGATCGCGTTCTGAATGGCCTCCTCGATGCTTGACGAAGAGGAGCCGACGAGACGAATCACTTTGTACACATTATCGCTCATCCAAACCCTCCATTTTCCATTTTCTTGCGCTTGGATTGCGGCCCGCGTGAGAGGCCCCCATGCCAAACGTTGCGAGATTTACACTTCATGCAGACCTGAAGAACAAACAGAGCCCCTCCCGCCCCTGCCAAAAGTCATGCGCCTTCAAGCTAGGGCGCCCCTTGCCGGTCACACGAAGCCGCCAGCCCAACGCCTTTTATGTGGGTTTGCCGTCTCGGCATTTCCAATCAAAAATGCATCGGAAATCGCAGGGCGATCCAAAGCCCTGTAAATTAGGCTGCAAGCGGGATATAGATGAACCCTACGGCACCTTTTTGAGGGAGATGCAGATGACAGTTGCACGGATCCTCGATCGAAAGGGCGCGACCACGGTGACCGTTCGATCGGACACCACTGTTACGGAATCGATTCAGCTTCTTTCCCAGCACAACATCGGCGCATTGGTAGTGAGCGACGACGGTGTTTCCGTGGCCGGAATATTGTCTGAGCGGGATATCATCCGCGGGCTTAGCCAATCGGGCCCCTCGTTATTTAAACGGCCTGTCGGCGAGATCATGATCCGTGAGGTGGAGACCTGCTCGCCACGGGACACGACCGTGAGCCTGCTTGCGCGAATGACCAAGCAGCGCATACGCCACATGCCGGTTGTGAAAGCTGGCCAACTCACCGGAATCGTTAGCATAGGCGATGTGGTCAAGCTACGTCTCGACGACCTGGCAAAGGATAACGAATCGATGCGTGATTACATCTCGCATTGAGGAGTGAGCACGCCGCCATTTGTCCGGCGGGACGCCTGCAATTCACCCCGCCTGCGCCGCCGGCCCTCTTAAAGCGCCCCTGATCGGAGCGTAAAGCCGCAGCGACGCGCGCCGCGTCCGTCGGCTAGACCTTCAAATTTCGGTCTCATGGATATGCCGTCCGTCGGCTGCAGCCAGGATACGCGAAGCCGCCACAACCGCATCCTCGCTTGGTGTGCGTACCCAACATATCATGCCGCCGTCCCGAACGTTCTGCTCGAACCGTTCCCGGTAGCTGTCGTCGACATATCCCGATAGAACGCTGTCGACGGTGGTGTCGGTCAGATCGGCCGAAGCCGCGGCAACGCCGATCGGGCCGCCGACCGCATAGGCGGCGGCCGCCGCACCGACTTCGCTGATCAACGCCAGCGTGCCGGCGATAAAGTCGATCGCCTTGTGCAGCGCGACTTCGGTGTCCAGCGCTTCGCGTGGCGTGTCAGGAGCGTCGGTCATTTCGTTAGGCCGCGGGACCCGCCCGAAATGATCGACAATCGCCTGATGGCTGCCAAGCACGCTGATCGCCGATGCATCGAAGCCTGCTTTCAGCAAGCCATCGAGCGCGCGCTCGAACGCTGCGACTTCGCGAAAAACGCCAACGACGCTTCGTTTGTTCTCTACTTGCATGGGCCGCACCGTTCCTTTTGCATAACGCTTCAGGATAGCAAACCATTCGCTACCACTTCCGGTTAATTCGACAAAGCCGGGCCGGGTGTTTTTCGAATCCACGCCTCAAGGGCTGCCCGCCCGGACGCGTCGAGGCGGAGGCCCAGTTTGGTCCGCCGCCACAGAATGTCCTCGGCGCTGGCGGCCCATTCGTGGGCCAAAACATAGTGGAGCTCGGCCTCATAAAGGTGGTGGCCGAAATGGCGCCCCATTTCCTTCAGGCCGCCGATTCCATCCAGCAGAACATGGGTGCGCGTCCCGTAAGTCCGAGCGTAGCGGCGGGCCAGCTCTTCGGGAAGCCATTCGTATTGGCCGCAAAGCCGCCGGGCAAAACCGCCCGGGCCACCGTCCCCGATATCGCCCCCGGGAAGAGGATCGCCACCCGTCCACGAACCGGCGGTGAAACCGAGCGCCGGTTTCAACATTTCGAGGGCGCGTTCGGCCAGCTTGCGATAGGTCGTAATCTTGCCGCCAAATACCGAAAGCACCGGCACCTTGCCGGGGGGCTGGTCAATTTCCAGGTAATATTCGCGCGTGACGACGGACGGATCATCCGCAACGTCATCCAACAGGGGCCGCACGCCGGCGAACGACCAGACGATCGCCTCGGCATCGACCGGCGTGCGGAGGTAACGGTTGACGGCGGCGCGTAAGTAAGAGATTTCGCCCTCAGTAATCCGCGCCTCGTAGGGATCGCCCGTATATTCGACCTCGGTCGTACCAATCAGCGTGAAGTCGTCCTCATAGGGGATGGCGAAAACCACGCGGTCGTCATCGTTCTGGAAGACATAGGCGAAGTCATGGCGGAACAGCCGGGGCACTACGAAATGGCTGCCCTTGACCAAGCGCACCGCCCGGCTGCTTGGAACCGAAACAACCCGGTCCAGCGTCTCGGATACCCACGGCCCGGCGGCATTCACCAGGGCACGGGCGCGCACCGTCCGGGTGTCCGTTTCCAAGCCCCCCACCGAACGCAGGGTCAAATTCCACCACCCCCTTTCCCTGCAGGCCGCGACACACGACGTTCGGGGCAGTATCACGGCGCCTTTCTCGGCCGCCGACAGGGCATTCAGGACGACCAGCCGCGAATCATCGACCAAGCAGTCCGAGTAGACGAAGCCCCGCGTCCGTTCCGGGAACAGGCCGCCGCCTGCGGGATGCCCGCCCAACGCAATCCCGGCGGAAGCCGGCAGCCGTTTCCGCCCGCCCAGGTGATCGTAAAGGAACAACCCGAGCCGGATCATCCAGCCGGGCCGAAGTTCCGCGGCATGGGGCATGACGAAGCGCATTGGCCGGACGATTTGGGGCGCGATGCCGAGCAACACCTCGCGCTCGGTCAGCGCCTCGCGGACCAGACGGAAGGCGAAATGCTCCAGATAGCGCAACCCGCCATGGATGAGCTTGGTGCTGGCCGACGAGGTCGCCGCACCAAGATCCCGGCGCTCGCAAAGCAATACGGAAAGGCCGCGTCCCGCGGCGTCGCGAGCGATTCCAACACCGTTGATGCCGCCGCCGATGATCGCGAGATCATAAATATCAGACGCCACCAAGGTCCCTTTTCCAAACGAAGGACGGGATGTTTTCCCTCGCAATTCCCGCAAGCCGCTGAAATCCAGCGCTTTTTACGAGCCGGCGGCGCGGCGCCGGATCATACGTGCGCTTAGATCGCGCAGGTCGCCCTCCGACAGCCGCGCCCGTGCAAGGGGAAGGATGATTCCGTTTTCGAGCGCCAGATGACGGCTCTCCGCATGCGCAAAGGCAAGCATCCGTTTGCCAAGCCCCTCGATGTCGCCGACCGCGCAATCGGCCTCGAGCGCCTCGGCTAACCCGATGAGGATATCCACCGCGATGCGTTCTTCCACCGCGTGCTCCGCCGAAAGATCCCCGAGCACATGCTCGATGTCGTCCTCCGGCGCGCACCGACAACGAAGCAGCGGAAACAGAGCGTGCTCTTCGTCAAGCACATGCACGACCATATCCTTCCCCAAAAATTCGAGCACGTGGGCGGCAAGGGCGCGATCCAGCGCATCCGCCGTGGCCACTTGTTCGATAAGGACGAAAGCCGCGCGCTGGCGCAAATGATCGGCCGCAAAGAATGCGAGTGGATCGCCGAGCAGGTCCCGCGGCATGGGCGCGATCCAGGACGGGGTGTCAGCAGGTTTGTTCATCTGTGTCTGCCCGCATCGCGTTCATTGAACAAGGGGACTTTCCGCGCCCGCCAGGTCAACCCCCTTGATCTCGGCCCGGCCGGCCAGAATTCTGATATATTGAGAGACGGCAAGACGCCAGCTCGCGTTTTCCAAATAGGCGGCGATTTTGGCCTTCACGAAATCGAACGGCAGTGTCCGGCCCTCGATCCTGCGATCGAGCCGAAGCACATGGATACCATATCGGGTCTTGACTGGCACCGGCGAAAGCTGCCCCTCCTCCAACGCAAACAGAAACGTCTCGAATTCGGGCAATGTCTGGCCGCGCGTCACCTGGCCGAGGCAGCCGCCATCCTTTCCGGACGGACAGTCGGATCGCTGCCGGGCGATGCCCGCGAATGACTTCGGATCGTCCATCACCGTAGATAGGATCGCCTTCGCTTCGCGGGCGGCAGCTTCGTAGGCTTCTGCGTCCGCGGGCGATGCGGACAGCAAGATGTGCGCCGCTTCGAAGATGTCCTGGCTGCGAAACCGATTGAGGTTATTCGCATAGTAGCGCCGGCAACTCGCATCGTCGACATCCGGCACAACGACCTCACGATTGAAAAGCTGGCGGATGAGGGCCTCGTCATCGGTCTCGCGTCGGCCGTCCTCGTCCACCATCGGGTCCGGCGCAAGCCCGAGCCGACGCGCTTCCTGAAGCAGGAGCTCCCGCACGACCAGAGCGCAAATAGCGTCGGCGCGCGCCTTATCGGCGCTGGCGGCGGGGTGGTTCTGAATTTCCGCCGCAATGACGGCCGGTGGAATTTCCGTTCCATTGACGACGATGGTTTCCATGATCCCGTCTTACTCCCTCGGCGTCCCGCCGCCGGGATTGCCGGCGCGGCGTATAGCATGGGATCCACGCGTCCGCACGATCTGGTAACCCGGCCGCCAGAAATACCGGACCGGCATGCTCAACATGTGAACCAGCCGCGTGAATGGAAACACCACAAAAATGGTGAGCCCCAAGAAAAGGTGCGTCTTGAACACCCAATGCACATCCGCCACGTGAAGTGCCGCCCCGGACCGGAAGGTGAAGATGCCCTGCGCCCAGGCCATGAACTTGACCATCTCCTGCCCGTCCAGATGCCCCATGGATACCGGAATGGTGCCAAGTCCGAGCACCAGCTGGAGCAACAGCAAGATCAAAATGGCGATGTCGCCAAATGACGAGGTGTGCCGGATGCGCGGGTCGGCCAGGCGGCGATGCAGTAGCATTGCGCCGCCGGTCAGGCACATGACGCCCGCGATACCGCCGACCACGGTTGCCATCAGCTGCTTGAAGCCATGGCCGATCCCCACCGCGTCGAATATCTCGATCGGGGTCAGCAGCCCGACCAAGTGACCAAGGAAGACAATCAGCACACCGATATGGAAGAGGTTGGACCCCCAGACCAGTTGGTGCCGGCGCAGAAGCTGGCTAGATCCGGACCGCCAAGTATAGGGCTCGCGGTCGTAGCGCACAATGCAGCCGGTCGCCATCACGGCAAGCGCGATATAGGGATAGATGCCAAAAACCAGCATATTGAGATAGTCGGCCATCGGATCGTCTCCTCAGTTTGTGCCAGGGGGCGCGTCTCCCGCCAGGCTATCCGGTGGCGTCGGGTCGGCGCGCATTTGCTTCAGTATGTCGGACACCCTGGGGCACCCGCCCGCCGGGTCGGGAGCGGTGGGACCGAAGGTGACGGCCTCTGCTTCCCATCTCGCGTCGAGAGCAACCAGATCGTTGGGGTCATCCTCGGGCTCATCCATCAGCGCCTTGAGATCGGCATCATCCGGCGTGCCCGTTGCCAAATCCTGTAGCGCGGCAAAAACGCCGGCATACGGGCTTTCCCGCTTGCGCAGTCTTTCACCCAGCGCCGCGATGACGTGAAGCGGCTGCGACAGTGTCTCACGCGCCTCCTCAAGCGGCAAAATCGACAGGAACTCCAGGAACAGCGGCAGATAGTCGGGCAATTCCTTGGCGCTGATTTCCAGCCCGTGGCGTTGATAAAGCGCCATCAGATCGACCATCGCCTGACCGCGATCGCGTCCTTCTCCATGGAGGTGTTCGAAAAGATGAAGCGATAGCGAGCGCGTGCGGTCGAACAGCAGGATATAGCGCTCCTGCAGATCGTAGAGATCGCGGGCTTCCATCTGCCCGATCAGCTCCAGCACCCGCTCCTGCGCATGGGCCGGCAGCAGGGCCTCTTCGACGATTGCCTCGCGGAGCGTGGGCGCTCCCTCTTTGAGCGCGTCGTCGGGATAGGACAGAAGCGCCGACAGCACCTTAAGCGTCCGCATCATCACATCACCTCCGTCGGTGTCTGCACACTCTTTTTGCGCGGGCTGCCAAACAGGTTTGCCTTGCTGGTGCCGCCGGAGCAGCCGTTACCGAAGCTGAAGCCGCAGGAGCCGCGCAAATCATAGGCGTCCTCGCCGACTTCTCTATGGCTCGTCGGAATGACGAACCGGTCTTCGTAATTGGCGATCGCCATCACGTGGTACATCTCTTCTATCTGGACCGGCGTGAGGCCGATGCGCGACGCGATGGCCTCGTCGATCGCGCCATCGATGGTCTTTGCCCGCATATAGGCGCGCATGCCGAGCATGCGTTCGAGACAGGCCGCAACGGGCTCTTCTTTGCCGGCGGTCAGCAGATTGGCGAGATAGCGCAGCGGAATGCGCAGCGAGCGGACATCCGGCATCTCGCCATCAATGCCCATCTTTCCAGCCTCGGCCGCCGACTGAATGGGCGACAAGGGCGGCACGTACCAGACCATCGGCAAGGTGCGGTATTCCGGATGTAGCGGAAAAGCAACCCTCCACTCCATCGCCATCTTCCAGACCGGTGATTTTCGCGCCGCCTCCAGCCAGGCCTCGGGCACGCCATCGTGACGCGCCTGCGCCTGGATTTTTGGATCGTTCGGATTCAGGAAGACCGAAAGCTGCGACTCGTAAAGGTCTTGCGTGTCGGGCACGCTGGCAGCCTTCTCGATTCGATCCGCGTCATACAGCAGCACGCCAAGATAGCGAATGCGTCCGACACAGGTCTCGGAACATACGGTTGGCTGGCCGGCTTCGATCCGCGGATAGCAGAAGATGCATTTCTCGGATTTTCCCGTCGACCAGTTGTAATAGATTTTCTTGTAGGGGCAGCCCGAGACGCACATGCGCCACCCCCGGCATTTCTCCTGGTCGATGAGGACGATACCGTCTTCCTCGCGCTTGTAGATCGCTCCGGAAGGACAGGCGGCGACACAAGTCGGATTCAGGCAGTGCTCGCACAAGCGCGGCAGATACATCATGAAAGTATTCTCGAAAGCGCCGTAGATCTCCTTCTCGACACCCTCGAAGTTGTAGTCTTTGGACCGTTTGGCGAATTCGCCGCCGAGGATTTCCTCCCAGTTAGGCCCCCACTCGATCTTCTCTATCCGCTCGCCGGTAATCAGCGAACGCGGCCGCGCGGTGGGCATCGCCTGCGATTCGGGAGCGGTCTGCAGATGCCCGTAATCGAAGGTGAAAGGTTCGTAATAATCGTCGATTTCCGGCAAATCCGGGTTGGCGAAGATCTTGGCGAGGATTCGCCACTTTGCCCCCATCTTCGGCTGCAACGCGCCCGACGACTTGCGGACCCAGCCGCCATTCCAATGCGCCTGGTTCTCCCAGTCCTTGGGGTAGCCAATGCCGGGCTTGGTTTCGACATTGTTGAACCATGCGTATTCCATGCCCTCGCGACTGGTCCAGACGTTCTTGCAGGTAACTGAGCAGGTGTGGCACCCGATGCATTTATCCAGGTTCAGCACCATACCGATTTGTGCGCGGATTTTCATTGCGCCGCCTCCATCGCGTGTGTGGCCGGGCCTTCAAGCCAATCGACCTTGTCCACTTTGCGAACGATGACGAATTCGTCGCGGTTCGACCCCACCGTCCCGTAATAGTTGAAGCCATAGGATTGCTGGGCATAGCCGCCAATCATGTGGGTCGGTTTGAGTATCGCGCGCGTGACCGAGTTATGGATCCCGCCGCGCTGGCCAGTTACTTCCGAACCCGGCACGTTCACGATCTTCTCCTGTGCGTGATACATAAAGAGGGTTCCTTCGCGGATACGCTGGGATACCACCGCACGGGCGACCAACGCGCCGTTCAAATTGTAGGCCTCGACCCAGTCGTTGTCGGCGATGCCGACCTTCGCCGCATCGGTTTCGGAAATCCACACGATCGGGCCGCCCCGCGACAGGGTGAGCATCAGCAAATTATCGGTATAGGTGGAATGGATGCCCCACTTCTGGTGCGGCGTGATGAAGTTGAGCACGATTTGCAGATTGCCGTTCGACTTGTCTTCGATGATCGAATTGACGGTCTTCGTGTCGATTGGCGGACGATAGACGCAAAGCCCTTCGCCGAAGGCGCGCATCCAGAGGTGGTCCTGATAAAGCTGTTGGCGCCCGGTTAGCGTTCGCCACGGGATTAACTCGTGAACATTGGTGTAGCCCGCGTTGTAACAGACCTTCTCCGACTCCAGCCCGGACCAGATCGGCGAGGAAATGATCTTGCGCGGTTGCGCCACGACATCGCGGAAGCGGATCTTCTCGTCCTCCTTGCCGGCGGCAAGGCAGACGTGATCGCGACCCGTCTTCTCGCCTAGCGCCTTCCACGCCTTTACGGCGACCTCGCCGTTGGTCTCCGGCGCCAGCATGAGAATGACCTCGGTCGCGTCGATGTCGGTCTCGATTCGGGCCATTCCCTTAGTTGGCCCTTCCTCGGTTACTTCGCCGTTGAGCCGTTTTAGGTTCTCGACCTCGTGTTCGGTGTTCCAGGCAATCCCCTTGCCGCCATTGCCGAGCTTCTCCAACAACGGCCCCAACGCGGTGAAGTGTTTGTATAGGTTTGGGTAATCGCGCTCGACGATCGCGACCTGCGGCATCGTCTTGCCGGGAATCGGGTCAACTTCCCCTTTCTTCCAGTCCTTGACGTCGAGCGGCTGGGCAAGCTCAGCCGGCGTGTCGTGCTGGATCGGCACCAGAACCGCGTCTTTTTCAACGCCGAGCACCTCCGACGCGACCTCGGAGAACTTCCTGGCGATCGCCTTGTAGATTTCCCAATCGCTCTTGCATTCCCACACCGGATCCACGGCCGCGGTCAGCGGATGGATAAACGGATGCATGTCGGAGGTATTGAGATCGTTTTTCTCATACCAGGTCGCCGTCGGCAGAACGATGTCGGAATAGACGCAAGTGGTCGACATCCGAAAATCGAGCGTGACCAGAAGGTCGAGCTTTCCTTCCGGTGCCGTGTCGTGCCATGTGACCTCGGTCGGTTTTTGTAGCCCGGCTTCGCCCAGATTCTTGCCCTGAACCCCGTGCGAGGTGCCGAGAAGATGCTTGAGAAAATACTCATGCCCCTTGCTCGATGAACCCAACAGGTTCGACCGCCAGACGAACAGGTTGCGCGGCCAGTTCGCCGGATTGTCGGGGTCCTCGCACGAAAGGCGAAGCGCACCGGACTTTAGGCCTTCGACGACATAGGATCCGGGCCCGCCATCGGCGGCAGCCGCGGCCTTGCCGACCTCCAACGGGTTGGTTTGCAGCTGCGGCGCGGACGGCAGCCAGCCCATGCGTTCGGCGCGCACGTTGAAGTCGATGAGCGCGCCGTTCCACGGTCCCTCCGGCGCCGTAGGCGATAGGATTTCCGACGCTTCCAGCGTCTCATAGCGCCATTGGTCCGTGTGAGCGTACCAGAATGACGTCGAATTCATCTGCCGGGGCGGCCGGTTCCAGTCCAGCGCGAAGGCGAGCGGCTGCCAGCCGGTCTGCGGCCGCAATTTTTCCTGGCCGACATAATGCGCCCACCCGCCGCCGGATTGCCCGACGCAGCCGCACATGACCAGCAGATTGATGATACCGCGGTAGTTCATATCCATGTGGTACCAGTGGTTTAGCCCGGCGCCGAGAATGACCATGGACTTGCCGTGGGTCTTCTCCGCGTTCAGCGCGAACTCGCGCGCCACCGTGATGATCTGATCGCGCGGCACTTCGGTGATTCGTTCCGCCCAGGCCGGCGTATAGGGCACGTTCTCGTCATAAGAGGTGGCGACGTTCTCGCCGCCAAGACCGCGATCGAGCCCGTAATTCGCGACAAACAGGTCAAACACGGTCACGACCAGCGCGTCGCCGTCTTTGAGCGTCACGGATCTGGCAGGCACGCGACGGACCAGCACGTCGGGGTGGTCGGTTCCCTGGAAATGGTCGTGTTTGCGGTTTCCGAAATAAGGGAACCCGACTTCCGCGACTTCGTCGTGATCTTCATCCTGGATCAGCGACATCTGCAGCTCGACGTCCGCGCTACCGGCGTCCTTCGCCTCCAGGTTCCACTTGCCCTGTTCGCCCCAGCGGAAGCCAATGGAACCCTGCGGCACGACGATGCGGCCGCTGCTGCGATCGATACCGACGGTCTTCCAGTCGGGGTTGTTCTTCTGTCCCAGATCGTCCGCGAAGTCCGAACTGCGTACCAAGCGATCGGGTATGTAATGGTCGCCCTGCTTCACCAGCCGGACCAGCATCGGCATGTCGCTGTATCGCCGGCAGTAATCCTCGAAATACTCGGCCTGCCGGTCGAGATGAAACTCGCGCAGGATCACGTGGCCAAGCGCCATGGCAAGGGCCGCATCGGTGCCCTGCTTGGGGTGCAGCCACATATCGGAGAATTTCGCGGCCTCGCTGTAATCGGGCGAAACGACTACGCTCTTGGTGCCTTTGTAGCGCGCCTCGGTATAGAAATGCGCATCCGGCGTGCGCGTCTGCGGCACGTTCGAGCCCCACAGCATGAGAAAACCTGAATTGTACCAGTCGGCCGATTCCGGCACGTCCGTCTGCTCACCCCAGGTCTGCGGGGACGCCGGCGGCAGATCGCAATACCAATCGTAGAACGACATGCAGACGCCGCCCAGCAGCGACAGGTATCTAGCGCCCGCCGCATAGGAAACCATCGACATGGCTGGGATCGGCGAAAAGCCGATCACCCGGTCGGGTCCATATGTTTTGGCGGTGTAGGCATTGGCCGCGGCGATGATCTCGGTGACCTCGTCCCAGGCCGCGCGGACGAAGCCGCCATGGCCACGGATCTTCACCCACGAGGCTCGCGTGCCGGGGTCTTCGACGATCGCCTTCCAGGCGGCGACCGGCGTCCTGGTGGCGCGCGCCGCGCGCCACGCCTTGAGCAGCCGCGAGCGGATCAGCGGGTATTTCACCCGGTTGCCGGAATAAAGATACCAACTGTAGCTCGCTCCGCGGCTGCAACCGCGGGGCTCATGATTGGGCAGGTCCGGGCGGGTACGCGGATAATCGGTCTGCTGGGTCTCCCAGGTGACGATCCCACCCTTAACGTAGATCTTCCACGAGCACGACCCGGTGCAGTTGGCGCCATGGGTGGAGCGCACGATCTTGTCGTGCTGCCAGCGTTGCCGGTAGCCCTCCTCCCAGCCCCGATTCTCCCGCGTCGTGATGCCGTGACCGTCGGCGAAGCGGCCGGTTTCCTTCTTGGTAAAGAAATGCAAACGATCGAGCAGATGACTCATGACGGACCCCCATTCATTTCGCGGACTGGCTGGCGGCGGCCGTACACTCGCCCAGTCTTTCGACCTCGTGCAGCACGCCGCCACGGCGCGAATAGACGCACCAGGTGATGAGCGCGCAGCTGACGTAGAAGATCATGAAAACCCACAGCGCGGCAGAAGGGCCTCCGGTCGCGGCAATGGAGGTGCCGTACGACTTCGGGATGAAGAAGGCGCCGTAGGCCGCAATCGCCGATGTAAATCCGATGATCGCAGCGGATTCCTTTTCCGCTTGACGCAGCCGCTCTTCCGGGGAGCCGCCCGGCATTAGCCGGCTGATCTCCTGACGCATGATCACCGGGATCATCTGGAAGGTCGACGCATTGCCGATACCGGTGGCCATGAACAGCACCATGAACATCGCGAAGAAGCCCCAGAACGCGCCTGGCTGCTCCTTGATGCCGAGGAAATAGAGCACGCCCCCGACCGCGGCGATCATCAGCACGAACACCCAGAAGGAGACGCGCGCACCGCCATACTTATCCGAAATCCAGCCTGTCGCCGCTCGCGACAGCGCGCCGACAAGCGGGCCGAGAAACACGTATTGCAGGGAATTCACCTCGGGAAACTGGGTCTTGGCAAGCAACGGAAAACCCGCGGAGTACCCGATGAAGGAACCGAAGGTGCCGGTATAGAGCCAGCACATGATCCAGTTGTGCTTGCGCTGGAAGATGATCGCCTGTTCCTTGAACGATGCCCTTGCCGACACAAGATCGTTCATGCCCCAAAAGGCTGCAGCGCTTGATATGAGCAGGAACGGAACCCAGATGAAGCCCGCGTTCTGCATCCACATCTTGGTGCCAGCGCTGGTTATTTG
Organism: Pseudomonadota bacterium; assembly: GCA_040752895.1. NCBI lineage: Bacteria > Pseudomonadati > Pseudomonadota > Pseudomonadota bacterium. The sequence goes on along the minus strand of JBFMHN010000004.1, from coordinate 167,596 downwards.
CGGCTCGCCGCCGATCGCCCCGAACACGCTGGTGGTGATCACCAGCGGCACCACGAATTGCATGACGCTGACGCCCACATTGCCAAGACCGGCGTTGAGCGCCAACGCGTTGCCCTTCTGCGCCCGCGGAAAGAAGAAACTGATATTGGCCATGGAGGAGGCAAAATTACCGCCACCGAGGCCGCACAGCAGCGCCAGCACGATGAACAGGAAATAGGGCGTCGTTGGATCCTGAACCGCGTAGCCAATGCCCAAAGCCGGAATCAGCAGAGACGCCGATGACATGGTTGTCCATAGGCGTCCGCCAAAGATCGGCACCATGAAGGAGTAGAAAATCCTGAGTGTCGCTCCGGACAGGCCCGGCAACGCCGCCAGCCAGAACAACTGATCCGTGGTGTATTTAAATCCGATGGACGGCAGCTTGGCGACAACGACGCTCCATACCAGCCAGACCGCAAAGGCAAGCAGCAGCGCCGGGATTGAAATCCACAGATTGCGCAGCGCGATCTTCCTTCCGGTCGTCTCCCAAAACCCCTTATCGTCGGGCCGCCAGTCTTCGATAACAGGGCCCAGCACACCTTTATGCTCCGGTTTGTGGAGTTCCTTCATCTCCGGCAGCTGAGGCAAATCGGGCATGTCGTCCGGCAAGGCGGTCCGCTCCATCCGCCGAATGGCGAGGTGCATCCAGATCAGCGCGGTCGCGACCAGTCCGAACAAAAGCATGAAGCATCCTGTCCACACGCCGGTAAGATCGTTCATGACACCAAAGGCGATCGGCAGCACGAATCCGCCAAGACCGCCGATCATGCCGACCAGCCCGCCGACGGAACCCACATGATTGGGGTAATAGACGGGGATGTGCTTATAGACTGCCGCCTTACCGAGCGACATGAAGAAGCCGAGCACGAAAATGATCATGACGAACGGCACCAGCCCCATGCTGGTTGAAAATGCGATTGGCCCTCGGATGCCGTGAATCACGTAATCCGTGTTCGGATAAGAGAGCATGAAGGTGCAAAGGACCGAGACCCCGAAGGTCCAGTACATGATCGTCCGGGCGCCATAGCGATCGGAAAGATGGCCGCCATAGGCGCGGAACAGACTTGCCGGAACTGAGTAGAAAACAGCGAGCATGCCCGCGGTCTTGATATCCAGCCCGTAGACACCGACCAAATAACGCGGCAGCCAGAGCGCCAGAGCGACAAACGCCCCGAAGACGAAGAAATAATAGAGCGAGAAACGCCAGACCTGCAGATTCTTGAGCGGCGCGAGTTCGAGCCGCATGCTACGCGGCTTCATGCCCTTCGCCCGCCTCTCCTTTAGTTCGGGATCGTCATCGGTCGTAAACCAGAAAACCACCGCCATGAGAACCAGCGCGGCCCCCCAGATTTGGGCCACCATCGGCCAGCCGAAGGCTACCATCACGAAGGGAGCGAGAAATTTGGTCACCGCAGCGCCGACATTGCCGACGCCGAATATGCCAAGCGCGGTGCCCTGTTTTTCCCTGGGGTACCACTTGGACACATAGGTGATGCCGACTGCGAAGGCGCCGCCGGCAAGCCCGACGCCAAGCGCTGCGAGCAGCATCGTTTCGTAGGAAGTCGCGTGCGACAGCAGGAAGGTCGCCAGAGCCGCCAGAATCATGACCAGGCAATAGACGATCCGGCCACCATACTGGTCGGACCAGATGCCGAGAAAAATCCTGCTCAGCGATCCGGTGAGAATCGGGGTGCCGACGAGCAGCCCGAACTGGGTGTCGCTGAGACCCATCTCCTCTTTGATCTGCACGCCGAGGATCGAGAATATGGTCCAGACCGCGAAACACACCGTGAACGCGACCGTACTCATCGCGAGCATGCGGTTTTGTTTGCTAGCGGAAACGCCTTCAAGCTGATGCACGTGGAATTCTCCCCAACCCCGATCGGATCGCCGGGCCTGTAGAACAACCACGAAAATTTATTACGTTTTATTCCTCGTTTAAATAATACTTCCCCGGTTTTTATTGGTTATGGAAAGAAAAAAATCAAACATCCCAAGATGTCATACAGTAAAAATAAAATGTCAATTCTGGAAGCGCCCAGCCGCAACCGCTTGCTTGACATTTATCAATTGATGATGGGAATGTCCTTCGGCGTCGAGAACCCGAACATAATTGGTATGCCCAGCGTAGACATTGAAGCCGTTCGCGACCTGCCGCTCTTCGTCGAGATGGCCGCGGCCAATTTTGTCGAGCTTATGCAGGCCGCCTATCTCCAGCGTTTCCCGCCGCATGTGCAACTCATCGGGGAAGGGGAACCCGCCGATTTTCTCTATGTTATTGTCGAAGGCTGCGTAGAGATGTTCGCGGAGACCAAGGAGCGAAGATCGACCATCGAACTCATACAACCGGTTTCCACGTTTATCGCGGCCGCGACCCTGAAGGACGCCCCCTATCTGATGTCGGCCCGAACGACCGAAAGGTCACGTCTTCTATTGATCCCCTCGAAAGACATTCGGGTCATGTTCGAGCGAGATCCCGGTTTTGCGCGATCGATGGTCCATGAGCAGGCGACCGCCTACCGGTCTTTGGTCCGGACACTGAAGAACCAGAAACTTCGCACGTCTGTCGAACGGTTAGCGAACTACCTGTTGAGCGCGCATTCCGCGCAGGGCGCGACCGGCGCGCTGACGCTCGCCATCGACAAAAGGACGCTTGCCGCTCTGCTCGGGATGACCCCGGAAAACCTTTCCCGCGCATTCGGGACGCTGAAGCCCTATGGCGTATCCGTCGTCGGCGCCGATATCCGGTTGAGCAAGCTCGCCGAACTGGAAACCTTCGCGAAACCGACACCGTTGATCGATGGCCGGGATAGCTGACGGAATAGCTTGCCACTCCGCCATCGCATCGTTACGGAAGATTCTGCGTATGCGCCGGGGGCTCAAATGGCGCTGGAGGTTAAACGGATTGCAGATGGAGCCGTGGATTGAAAGAAATTGCCGCGCTGAAAGCTGTGCCTTGAATCGCCGCATCCTACATTTTCATCGCCGCGCTGGAACATACGAACTTTCTGCCCGGTTATTCTGGCGATGTCCGGAACCGCGATGAGCACGCAAGGCGCCGGAACACCTCGCCATCGCCCCTTCGCCGGACCGGCACTTTTTTGCCAGGGCTTCCGCCCGTTCTTTCTGGGCGCTGGCTTCTAGGGATTCATCGGCGTCGCGTTCTGGCTTGCGGTCATGTCGGGCGCGGTTCCGATGCCGCCCGCCTTCAGCCCGGCCGCCTGGCATGCCCATGAAATGATCTTCGGCTTTGCCGCCGGAGTCATCGCCGGCTTCCTGCTTACGGCGATCCCTAATTGGACGGGCCGCATGCCGCTTCAGGGCTTGCCCTTGATCGTTCTATTCGGAACCTGGGTTCTTGGCCGTGCTGCCATGGCTACCTCGGCCCTCATCGGCCCCGGCCTCACCGCGGCACTCGACCTTTCGTTCCTCGTCGTCCTGCGCGAGATCGTATTCGGTCGCAACTGGCGCAATCTGTTGATGCCCGTCGCTCTCGGCGGGCTGCTTGTAGCGAACGTTCTGATCCATATAGATGCTGCCGGCCAAGCCTCGACCGGCCTTTTCGGTCAGCGCCTGGGCGACAAGTTCGATCATCATTACCCGTCGCTTTAGGGCCTAGCCCCTTGAAAAAATGGCTGACCCAGCTGCGCGAACGCAGTCCGCCCTCAAAATACAACCATCATCGAAATCCCGAACCACAGAGATTTCAGTGGCGGATGGAATTTTCAGAAGGTACAGGGTGAGTATCGATTCGCTATACACCCATCGGGCCCCCAACTAGCACACACGAGATGACGAACAAAGTAAGCTGAATGCACGTCCAGCGCGCCGCGCCTCCAGTGATGCGTTGGTTTGAAATCCAATTCTACGAATCGACAGACACATCCTCTTTGACTTCCTGACCCACTCGTTGCTTGCCCTGAGAAGATTCAAGTGTTTTATTGTACGCTACCGTCACCGTTTGTCTGCGCTTTACAAGCGCGTAGATCGCCGGGATCACGAGCAGCGTTAGCACGGTCGAAGAAACCATGCCACCGATCATCGGAACGGCAATGCGGCGCATGACTTCTGAACCCGTGCCATGGTTCCATAGAATGGGAAGAAGTCCCGCCATGATTGCGGTCACGGTCATCATTTTCGGCCGGACGCGTTCGACGGCACCCACGATGATCGCTTCCTTAAGGTCAGCTGGACCAAAGGGCCGATCCTCCCTTTCACACCGCTCCTTAACCTCATCAAGCGCGTGGGTGAGATAGATCAGCATCACCACGCCCGTTTCTGCGGCAACACCGGCAAGCGCGATGAACCCGACTGCAACTGCGACACTCAGATTGTATCCGAGAAGCCACATGAGCCAAGCGCCCCCCACGAGCGCGAATGGCACGGAAAGCATGACGATCAGCGCCTCAGTCATCCGGCGGAAATTGAGATAGAGCAGAAGAAAGATGATGGCTAAGGTGACCGGAACGACGATTGCAAGCCGCGCCTTTGCCCGCTCGAGATACTCGAACTGGCCGCTCCATTGGACGCGATAGCCTGGCGGAAGTTTGATTTCTCCCTGGACTGCTCGGGCGGCATCGGCAACGAAGCCGCCGATATCCCGGCCACGCATATCAACATAGATATAGGCGACGAGCTGGGCATTCTCGGTGCGGATGTTCGGGGGACCCTGAGTGAGACGGATCGCTGCGACTTGGCCAAGGGAAATCATCGCACCGCCCGTGGTGGGCACAAGCACCTGGCTTGCGATCGCTTCGGGGTCATTCCGGAAATCGCGAGGGTAACGCACCATCACGCTGTAGCGCTCCCGCCCTTCGACCGTCGTGGTGAGTGACTCTCCGCCGAGCGCGGTCGCAATGACGTTCTGGACTTCGTCCATGGAGAGCCCGTAGCGGGCCAACGCCGCGCGGTCTGGTGCAATCTCGAGGTAGAAACCACCGCCGAGTCGCTCCGCATAGGCACTCGTCGTCCCGGGCACCGCCTGCACGACATGTTCAATCTCCGTCGAAAGCCGCTCAAGTTCCTTGAGATCCGGGCCGAACACCTTGACACCGACCGGTGTGCGTATCCCAGTCGAGAGCATGTCGATGCGTGCCTTGATCGGCATGGTCCAGGCATTGCTCACGCCGGGAAGGCGGAGCGCGTCATCCATTTCGACAATCAGTTTATCGAGGGTCATGCCGGAGCGCCATTCGCTCTCCGGCTTCAGGCTGATGACCGTTTCTATCATCTCGGTCGGCGCTGGATCGGTGGCCGTCGCAGCACGACCCGCCTTACCGAAGACCGACTGAACCTCGGGGAAGGATTTGATAATGCGATCCTGGGTCTGCAGAAGTCCCGCAACTTTTGTGATGGAGATTCCCGGAGGTGTCACCGGCATGTAAAGCAACGTCCCCTCATTCAGATTCGGCATGAATTCGCTGCCGAGGCGCATGACCGGAAGAACCGTGAGGAGGAGAACGATAACAGCCAGAACGACGGTGGCGCGCGGCGCTTGCAGAACGCGGGCGATGAGCGGCCGATAGAGCCGGATGAGGATCCGGTTGAGCGGGTTCTTCTCTTCCGGAAGGATATGCCCACGGATGAAGGCCACCATGAGTACTGGCACGAGCATCACCGAGAGTAGTGCTCCGCCCGCCATGGCAAAGGTCTTGGTGTAGGCGAGCGGCTTGAAGAGGCGGCCCTCCTGCGCTTCAAGCGCAAAGACCGGCAGGAAGGAAACGGTGATCACGAGCAGACTGAAGAACAGAGAAGGCCCCACCTCCTTGGCTGCCCTGAGGAGCGCGGCACGGCGTGAGGCGCCGGGCGCTAAGCGTTCGAGATGTTTATGCGCATTCTCGATCATGACGATGCTCGCATCGACCATTGCGCCGAGCGCGATCGCGATGCCGCCGAGGCTCATGATATTCGAGCTGATGCCGAGGAGGTGCATAGCGGTGAAGGTGATCAGGACTCCGAGCAGCAGGGTCAAGATCGCCACCAGCGCACTCCGGACATGGAAAAGGAAAATCACACAGACAAGGGCGATGATAAGGCTCTCTTCTACGAGGGTTCGCTTGAGCGTGGCGATTGCCCGCCCAATGAGCTCGGATCGATCATAGACCGGTTCTATGGAGACACCCTGGGGCAGGCTCGACTGCAGATCTCTGATCGTCTCCTTCACGCTCCGGATGGTAGTCAGCGCGTCGGCCCCATTGCGCTTCACAACAATGCCGCCGACTGCTTCGCCCTCGCCATTGAACTCCGTGATGCCGCGCCGCTCATCCGGGCCAAGCTCGACGCGGGCAACATCCTTAAGCAGCACCGGCGTGCCACTAGCCGGATCAGCCTTGAGCATAATCTGCTCAATGTCATCAATCCCGCGCAGATAGCCGCGGCCGCGCACCATATACTCGGTCTCGGTCATCTCGAGGGTGCGGCCACCAACATCGCGGTTACTCATCCGCACGGCGTCGGTCACTTGCGACAGGGGAATGCTATAGGCCTGCAACTTCCGGGGATCGACGATCACCTGATACTGCTTCTCGAAGCCCCCGACCGAGGCCACCTCGGCAACGCCGCTCGCTTTGGTGAGATGGTAGCGAATGAGCCAGTCCTGGAGGCTACGCAGCTCGGCGAGCGAGTGGTTCACGCCCTGCACGATATATTGATAAACCCAGCCCACGCCTGTCGCGTCCGGACCGAGCGACGGCGTGACGCCGCTTGGTAGGCGTTTCTGGGCGAAGTTGAGATATTCGAGCACGCGGCTGCGTGCCCAGTAGAGATCGGTGCCGTCTTCAAACACGACGTAGACGAACGATACGCCGAAATTCGAGAAGCCACGCACGACCTTCGAGCGCGGCACCGCAAGGAGCGCCGTCGTCAGGGGATAGGTGACCTGATCCTCGACCACCTGGGGCGCCTGACCAGGATATTCGGTGTAGACGATAACCTGAGTGTCGGAGAGGTCCGGAATGGCATCGAGCGGCGTGTTGAGGAGTGCCCAAAGGCCAGCGGCCAGTATTGCGAGTGTTCCCAATGCAATCAAAACCGGATTGCGGACAGAGAGCTCGATAACGCGCGCGATCATTGGGGGTTTCCTGTCGTGGGCATGAAGCTCTGCAGTGCCGCCCGGAGATTGCTTTCCGAGTCGATCAGGAAGTTCGCACCAACGACGACACGCTGGCCCTCTTTCAGTCCCTCGAGCACCTCCCTGTTGCCATCACCACGAGCACCAAGACGAACAGCCCTTGGCTCGAAACGTCCTTCACCACGATCGATCAGAACGATTTGGTGTGCGCCGCTGTCGATGATAGCAGAGTCTGGTACAATCAGCATTCGGCTCTTGCCTAACGTGACAGGTGTTTCGATCTCGATCGTTGCATACATATTCTCGCGAAGCATGAGATCCGGATTAGGCATAAGGAGGCGAACCCGTGCCGTTCGCGTTTCCGCCGATAGTGTGGGATAGACGAAGTCGACGATGCCCTCGAAGGTGCGCTCGGGAAACGCCACGAAAGACGCACGCACGCGCTGCCTTTTCTGAATTTTTCCGAGGTCCCGCTCCTGAACCTGTGCGACGAGCCACACGGTCGTGAGATCCGCCAATCGGTAGAGAACCGAGTCCGACTCGACGCGCATGCCCTGTACGGCAGGCTTTTCAACCACGATGCCGTTGATGGGCGCACGCACCGTAATGGCACGACTGGCCTTTCCCGTCTGCCTCAAACGTGCGATCTCGTTCTCGGGCACGCCGAACGCCCGCAAGCGCTGCGCCGCTGCTGCCGTCAGCGCTTCTGCGCTTCCACGCGCCCCATCGCCGTGTGACGTTGTCAGTCGAGACGCAACGAGGTATTCCTCCTCCGCGGCAACAAGCTCAGGCGAGTAGATCTGGAGAAGCGGATCACCACGCCGAATGTCATCGCCCACAGCAGAGACCTGAAGCGACTCGATCCACCCGCCGATCTTTGTGGTGACGACGGCGAGTGTCCGTTCGTCAAGCTGCACACTCCCGGTGGCACGAACGCTGCGCACCAGGGTTTTATGCATCTCAACCGGCGCCGTCCGTACCCCAAGCATCTGCAGCTTGCCGGGACTAACACGAACGATTCCCACCTCAGCGACTTCGTTCTCGTAGACCGGGATGTAGTCCATGCTCATGGAGTCTTTCTTCGGCACGGGGGAGGTGTCCGGCAGACCCATCGGATTGCGGTAATAGAGAATCCGCCCCTTGTCAGCCGAGGGTGTCGCGGATTGCTGCGCCGGCGGTCCTGCCGACGTGGATTCGTCCTCGTAAACTGGCACGAAATCACGCCCGTCCTTGCCCTTCTTCGGCGTCAGGGCATAAACAGGCTTACCGTCAGGATGCTGGTAATAGAGTGGTGCCCGCTCCTGCCGTTGCGCAGGATTCTCCGTCTTGTCGCCGGCGATAACAGGAGCGCCGCCAACGGCAGCAATCGCTAAACCAGCCGCAATCAAGTGTAGGAAACGACGAAGCCCGCCGCGCAAGGTTATTGTCATGGGCGATACTCCCGATGGTCGATTGCGCCATTACTGGCAGGAGAACCAACCTCGGAGTCCGCTTCGACAAGCGGTCCGCCGATCGCCTGCTCCAAGGCTGCGAGGCTCCGGTATTGATCCGCTATGGCGCGCTCGAGGCTCAGTTGCTGATCGAGCTTGCTGCGCTCCGCGTCGATAACCGAGGAAAAGCCGCCTGTCCCCAGGCGGTAATCGGCGAGCGCGGCCAACACGGCAGCGTCCGCCAATGGCAGGAGCCTCTCCTTATACAAAGCAATGGATCGCGCGGCCTGATCCACACTCGCATAGGCCTCAGCCACGGCCGCCAGAAGTGTCGCGCGTCGATCGGCAACCTTCCATTCGGCACGTCGTTGCGCGGCGCGTGCACTGGCAAGCTCTGCTTCGCGCCGCTCCCAATGGAGAGGCACATTGAACGAGATGCCAACGCTCGGCCGCATTTCCTTGGCGTCCCACATCTCGTCGTAACCAGCCTGTACACTGAGATCTGGATAGAACGCCTTCCTAGCCAAAGCGACCACCGCTTCGGTCGAATCGAGCGTGGCTTCAAGCCCCTTCAACTCGGGATGGCGCGCCATCGCCATAGTTCCGAGGTGATCGAGCGGAGGAAGTCGTGTGAGCAAACGGAAAGGCGTCGGTTCGGGCAGCTCGGCAACGGGAGCACGGTTCAATAGCGCATTAATCCGGGCCTGGACCATGCGGCGCTGGCTCTCTAATCCAAGCGCCTCATTCTCCACGCGGGCGAGCTCGAGGCTTGCCTTGAGCGCATCCTGTTGGCGCCCGACACCGGTTGCGTAACTTCTTTCCGCCGCCGCTTCCAGGTCCCCGAGATGGATTTGGTGCTGACGGTTGATCTTCAGCGCCGCGTATATGAATACCCACTCAGCAAAGGCTGCTTTGGCATCGGAGACCACTTCGAGTGTGCGCATGCTTGTGTCGTTCTGTGCAGCCTCAGCTTCTGCCTTAGCCTTTGCTTCGCGCGCGTGGAGTGTGCCCGGCCACGGCAGAGTCTGCGAAACCTCGACGCCTTGCCTTGTACCGATTTCTCGCGAGCCGATCGTGGCCGGGGCGAGCTTGTAGCTAAGCATGGGATCTTCGAGAGCTCCCGCAGACTTGATGCGAGTTGCTGCCTCCTCCGCCCCTGCGCGTGCGGCTTCAAGATCCGCGTTTCGCGCTTGCACAAGCTCAATGAGTTGCTCCAGCTCGAGAGTCTGCGCGCCAGCAAAGAGATTGTCCTTGGCCGTTGCCGTTACAGCGGTCCCACACGCCACCGTTAGAGCGAGCAGCATATTACAGATGAGCTTGCCCAGGCTTCGCACCGAGAAGTGGAGCATAGCCCGTTGCAAGACTCGCCGGCGCGTCTGCGCGGCGGAAGTTTTGTTCGATTGACCAGACATGTCACGGCTCGAGATTAACGGTCACGCTGCCACGGACGGTCTCCGTCTCGCCTTGAACTTTTGCGGCGAGTAAGAGCGCCCAGTCGCCCGGTCGGTTCCACACCGGTCCGAATTCGATCTCGAACGGGTAAATGCCCGGCTCGGGTTCAGGCAACGCCCTGACAGGTGCGGTCATCGCGACCATGCCATCGGGGCCCATGTCTGCCCTGGTTTCGAAGATAACGGCATCTGGCACGGGCTTCTTGTCGGGCAGGTGCACCAATCGCACCGACACAACGCGTATTCCTGGTGCGGTTTTTTGCGGCGCGCCCACAAGCTCGAACTGGTAGCTCGCGCCTTCGGAACTGGATTTGGGCGCGGACGACGGCTTGCAGCCTCCAAGGGCAAGAGAGCCCGCAATGACAAGCAAGAGCGTGACGATAGCTCCCCGCGCAAGCGGGGCTGTACGATTGAGTGACACGACATTTTCCCTCTGAGCCGCACAACGGAGCCTTTCTATGGCGTTCCATTCGAGAGCGGCGACAACCCAAGCATTGGTGATCCCCTCGCGGAGAAGACAACGCGTACGCGTGTCGGTTATCCGTGAAGCGGAATGGGCACACGCGCACGTGGCGCGCGGCCGGGCTTTTAGGTAAGGGTCTTGGGAGGGAAAGGGTCAGGCGGGACGGAAAAGCCCATTCCCATCACAGAGGGGGGCCAATAGTTCACAGCGCCGTATGCGACAGGCTCGGAGACCGCATAGGAGTTTGCCGCAAGATTCACTGTGGACCCGGAGCATGCTATCAGTTGCAGGCAATCCAAGCTCATGGACTTGCACGGCATCGACTTGTTGATAGCGCTCTTGGATCCCATCATGTCCATCTGGTCGCAGTCGCCTGCCACCATCATACCATCTGCGGTCGACGACATGCCCATCGCATGTGAAAACAACATCGCCTGCGTCGTCGCACTGCCGAAGAAGGCGAGCACGGCCAAAGCAAGAAACAGGTGTTTGAGTGCCACGGCAAACATGGCATGAACGCTACCATTACAAGCAAAAGCATTCAAGCCATCCTCCGCCATCACTTTGGCTCACACTGCTCGTGATTGACGCCACTCGGCGAGCGCGGTAGCGCTGTTCTGTTTGAAGATATTGCGGCGGTTTAGGTAGCGGGCTTGGTTGAAGTGATTGTGGAACGAGGCATGGGTGGTGGCGAATTTCTGCAGGGTCTTTATATCTCTGAACTCCGCCCCATATCTCTGAACTCCGCCCCCCTCGTCGTCGGAACGTTCCGGACGCGTCTACGGCGGGAGTAAAATGGTGGGCCCGGCAGGACTCGAACCTGCGACATGACCGTTATGAGCGGCCGGTTCTAACCAGCTGAACTACGGGCCCGGTCACGGATAGACCCCTATCACGTATCGAGGAAGCTGCGCAGCTTACGCGAGCGCGAGGGGTGCTTGAGCTTGCGGAGCGCCTTCGCCTCGATCTGACGGATGCGCTCGCGGGTCACTGTGAATTGCTGACCGACTTCTTCGAGCGTGTGGTCGGTGTTCATGCCGATGCCGAAGCGCATGCGCAGCACACGCTCCTCGCGCGGCGTCAGCGAGGCCAGCACCCGCGTCGTCGTCTCGCGCAGGTTCCCCTGGATCGCAGCGTCCAACGGCTGGACGGCGTTCTTGTCCTCGATGAAATCGCCCAAGTGGCTGTCCTCCTCGTCACCGATCGGGGTTTCGAGGCTGATCGGCTCCTTCGCGATCTTCAACACCTTCCGCACCTTCTCAAGCGGCATGCTGAGTTTTTCCGCCAGCTCCTCGGGCGTCGGCTCGCGGCCGATCTCGTGCAGTATCTGACGCGAGGTGCGAACGAGTTTGTTGATCGTCTCAATCATGTGAACGGGGATGCGGATCGTGCGCGCCTGGTCGGCGATCGAGCGGGTGATCGCCTGGCGAATCCACCACGTCGCATAAGTCGAAAACTTGTAGCCGCGGCGGTACTCGAACTTGTCCACCGCCTTCATCAGGCCGATGTTGCCTTCCTGGATAAGGTCGAGGAATTGCAGGCCGCGATTCGTGTACTTCTTGGCGATCGAGATGACGAGACGCAAATTCGCCTCGATCATTTCCTTCTTCGCCTGGTTCGCCTCCTGCTCGCCGGTCTGGACGGTATGCACGATGCGCTTGAATTCGCTGATGGGAAGCCCCGCCTCCTTCGAAATCTCGGTGATCTCGGTGCGAATGTCCTTGACCTCGGGCCCGTGCCGCTTCGCGAACTCCTTCCAGCCCTTCGCCTTCAGCCGCGCCGCCCGGCGCAACCAGTTGGGGTCAAGCTCAAGACCGAGATAGCGTTCGAGAAAGTCTTCGCGCTTCACCTTGCAGTGCATGGCAAGCCGCAAAAGCCGGCCCTCCAGCATGACGAGGCGGCGGTTCAGCACCTTCAGATAGTCAACCAAATCCTCGATTCGGGCGTTGTTGAGGTGAACGCCCTCCATCAGCTCGACAAGGTCGGTTTTGAGTTTTTCGTAGCGTTTTTCCTGGGCGGACGTCGTCTTCTCCGCCTTCTGGAAGGCGGCGAATCGCTTCTCCTGAAGGCGATGGAATTTCTTATAGGTCGAGGAAATGTCGTCGAAAATGTCGAGAATTTTCGGCAGCAATTCCTCTTCCATCACGGCCAGGGAAACCGGGTTTTCCTCGCCGTCGGCGTCGGTCTCCTCCCGCTCGTGCGGCTTCCCGTCGGCCGCCCCCTTATAGGTTTCGGGCTGGGATTCCGCGGCGGCTTCCTCGTCTTCGTCGTTTTCCTCGACGGCGGCGCCCTCGGCCGCCGCGGCCGTGCCGCCGTAGGTCGCGTCGAGATCAATGATGTCGCGAAGCAAGATGGTGCCTTCCATCAGGCCCTTGCGCCAATCCACGATCGAGCGGATCGTGGTCGGGCTTTCGCAGATGCCGCCGATCATCTTGTTCCGGCCCGATTCGATCCGCTTGGCGATCGCGATTTCGCCTTCGCGGGAAAGCAATTCGACGCTGCCCATCTCGCGCAAATACATGCGAACCGGGTCGTCCGTCCGGCCGAGCTCGGTGTTGTCGTAATTACCGGCGATGGCGCCGTCTTCGCCCTTTTCTTCTTTTTCCTCTTTTTCCTCTTCGCTCGAATCGTCCGCCGACTCGTCGGCGTTTTCGCCGTCCTCGTTCTCGACGAAGTTGATGCCCATTTCCGACATCATCGCCATGATATCTTCAATCTGTTCGGAGGACGCCTCGCCCGCCGGCAAGGCCGCGTTCAACTCGTCGTAGGTGACGTAGCCGCGCTCCTTGCCGCGGCTAAGCAGCTTTTTTACGGCCGCGTTCACCGTATCGATGAGCGGGGAATCTTTCACCATTTCGGTTTCTTTGCCGGCGACCGGCAAGGATGCTGACTTTGAAGCCATGCGTCTCTTTGCTCCTCTGTATTCTATTCTTCGCATCCGCCTTTTCCCGCACGACCCGCCGAAGCGGAGCGAAAAAGGACCCGATGCCTGAAACCCGTTTAGTCCGACGCGGTCGAGGCCGCACCGCCGTGCCGCTTGTGCACCTTGAACCGCTGCCACGCCTCTTCCGTCAAATTATCCGTCATGGCCCGTTCCGCTTCGCGCAACTCGGCTTCCTCGGCTTGCCGCTGAAAGCGCTGATGAACTTCTTGCCAGCCCTCCAGAGCCTGCTCGCTGGACGCCTCCGGTCGCGCAAAAGCGCCGACGCTCGTATAGAAATCCGGCCGCAAAAGCCGCGCCAAATCCTCCGAAAAGCCGCGCGTTTCGAGATGGCGCTTCAGGGCCTCCGAGTCAAGATCTGGCTGCTCGCTGAAGGCCTCGACGATGGCCTGCCGCAAACGGTCGAGATCCTTGAGCGGAAAGGCCAGATTCCCGAAGCGTTCGGCCACCTCGTTATAGAGATCGGGATGGTTGAGGACAACCACCACTAGAATCTGCTGGCATTTTTTCAACGGCTCGGACGGCGGGGCGGCGGCAGCCGCCGTAACCGGCGCTTTTGCCGACCGCCGCGGCCCTCGGTTCCAAAGGCGGGACCGGAAGTCATCCCGGTAATAGACCTGGACCCGGCGGTCGGCGATCCGGCGGACGGCCGTCTCGAGGCGGCTTTCCAGCGCGGCGCGTCGCTCGGGCGTGTCGGGGGGCTGGCTCTGGAGAATCGCCTCCCACAGCACATCGGCCAGAGGCCGGGCCTGGTCAAGCACGCGCTGCATCGCCGGGGCACCTTCGCCCAACAAGAGGCTGTCCGGGTCCTCGCCCGGCGGCAGTGTCGCGAACCGCAAGGAACGGCCGGCACCGAGAAGAGGCAGCGCCCGCTCCGCGGCGCGAATCGCCGCGCGCTGGCCCGCCGTATCGCCGTCGAAGCAAAGCACGGGCTCGGGCGTAAGCCGCCAGAGCTCCTGGATCTGGGCCTCGGTCAGCGCCGTGCCCAAGGGCGCGACCGCGTTGCGGAAACCGGCCCGGTGCAGGGCGAGCACGTCCATATAGCCTTCCGCGACCAGGGCTTCGCGGCGCTTCTGCACGGTCTCCCTTGCTGCCGCCAGTCCATAGAGCACGTTTCCCTTACTGAAGAGGCGAGTCTCCGGCGAATTGATGTATTTTGCGATCCTCTCCCCGGCCGGGCCGAAGATCCGCCCGCCAAAGGCGATGACGCGGCCGCGGCGATCGGTGATCGGGAAAAGAATGCGCCGGCGGAAGCGGTCATAGGGAAGTTTCGGCGGATCGGTAGCGACGAGGAGGCCGGCCTCCACCATCTCCTTTTCGGAATAGCCCGCCTTGGCAAGGACTTCTTTCAAAAGGCCCGTCGCCTCCGGCGCAAAACCCAGACGAAAGGCGCGGATCGAAGCTTCATCGAGGCCGCGTTCCTGCAAATAGGCGAGAGCCCCCCGACCGCGGGGCCCGTGCAATTCGCCCTCGAACCAGCGCGTCGCCGCCTCCAGCAGGCCAAGCATCCGGTCGGCCTCCCTGGTGCGGGCCGCCCCCGCCGGGTCCGGCTTCGGCATCGGCAAGCCGGCGAGGCCGGCCAGCCGCTCGACGGCTTCGGGGAAGGCAAGGCCGCCGATCTGCATCTCGAAGGCAATCGCATCGCCATGCGCCCCACAGCCGAAGCAGTGGTAAAAGCCCTTCTCCTCGTTCACGGTGAAGGAAGGCGTCTTTTCCTTGTGGAAAGGGCAAAGGCCCGAATATTCGCGGCCGCGCCGCTGCAGCCGCACGTGGCGGCCGACGATCTCGGCCAATGGCACTCGAGCGCGAATCTCATCCAGGAATTGAGGCGAAAAACTCATCAGCCGGCCCGGTGCAACCCTTTTGAAGCTTTCCCCGCCGGGAAGGCTCTTAGCCAAGCATCTCTTTTACGACGCCGCTCGCCTTCGCGAAATCCATCTGGCCCGCGTAGCGTTCGCGAAGCGCTGCCATCACCCGCCCCATGTCCTTCAGATGCGCGGCCTGCTCTTCCTCGACGACCGCCACGATCGCCTGGCGCAGCGCGTCCCCTTCCATCTGCTTGGGAAGAAAGCGCGAGATGATCGTGATCTCGGCGCGCTCGCGGTCGGCGAGCTCCTGCCGTCCGCCCTGTTCGTAAAGAGCGATCGATTCGTCGCGCTGCTTGATCATCTTTTGCAGCATCTGCAGGATTTCGCTGTCGTCGAGGCCGGCGTTGCCACGTTCCGGCCGCACGGCAATGTCGCGATCCTTAAGCGCCGCCAGAATCAGGCGAAGCGTCGAGACTGCGATTTTGTCCTGCGACTTGAGGGCGGATTTGAGCGCCTCGTTCAGTTCAGTGCGCAGCATACGGTTAGGCCGGAAAAGGTCATGTCAGGAATGGTGGAAACCTCTGAACGTACAGGAATCGCCGCCCTTTGGCAACCACCGATTGTTTAGTAACCGATTGATTTTGTTTTCGTTTTCAGAACGGTGCCCACTTGACGGCGGCACGGCTTTTGCTTATGTAACGCCGGGTCCCCTAAAAAACCCATCCGTTCCCAGCGGCGGCCACCACGGACCGCGCGATAAGCGGATGGGCGGATAGGCACTTGCCCGAACGGCTGGAAGCGGCTGTTGCTGCCAGAAGGACGCGAAAGGAAGCCATAGCTAGCATGCCCCCCGCCCAGCCGACGCGCGCCTTCAGGCCGGATGGGAGCCCCCCTCCCGGCGCCTCGGCGGTATTGGTGCTCGAGGACGGCCACGTGGTGTGGGGCAAAGGGGTGGGTGCCCACGGCCAGGCGGTCGGCGAAGTCTGTTTCAATACCGCGATGACCGGTTATCAGGAAATCCTGACCGATCCTTCCTACGCCGGCCAAATCATCACCTTCACCTTTCCCCATATCGGCAACGTCGGCACCAACCGGGAAGACCTGGAATACGCCCGGCCGGCCGCCCGGGGGTTCGTGTTGCGCGCCGGCATCTCGGCGCCGGCGAACTTCCGAAGCGAGGCCCATCTCGACGACTGGACGAAAGCGCAAGGCCTGATCGGGATCGCAGGCGTGGACACGCGGCGCCTAACCCGCCGCATCCGGGACGGGGGTGCCCCGAAGGGGGCGATTTCCCATCCCGCCGACGGCCGTTTCGATCTCGACGCGCTGCACGCGCTGGCGTTCGGCTGGGCCGGCCTCGAAGGAATGGATCTGGCAAAGGAGGTGACGTGCGAGGCGGCCTTCGACTGGGACGAAACCTGCTGGCGGCTTGGCCAAGGCTATGGCCGGCTTCAAGCGCCGACCCATCACGTCATCGCCATCGACTACGGCACCAAGTGGAACATCCTGCGTTCCTTGGCCGACGCCGGCGTGCGCGTTACCGTGCTGCCGGCAACCGCCAAAGCGCCGGAAATTCTGGCGCGCAAACCCGACGGCGTTTTTCTTTCGAACGGACCCGGTGATCCGATGGCGACGGGGAAATACGCCGTGCCGGTGCTCAAGGATCTAATTGCCTCAGGGATACCGATATTCGGCATCTGCCTGGGACACCAGCTGCTGGCCTTGGCCCTCGGCGCCAGCACGGAGAAGATGTTCCTCGGCCATCGCGGCGCCAACCACCCGGTCAAGGACCTGGAAACCGGCCGCGTCGAGATCACCAGCCAGAACCACGGCTTCGTCGTCCGCGAGGCGAGCCTGCCCAAAGGGGTCGCCATGACGCACGTCTCGCTTTTCGACCGCTCGCTCGAAGGCCTGAAAGTGGTGGAAAAGCCCGTCTTTTCCGTCCAGTACCACCCGGAGGCCTCGCCCGGCCCGCACGACAGCCACTATTTGTTCGCCCGCTTCCTGGATCGGATCAAAGCCCATGCCTAAGCGGACCGACATTCAATCCATTCTCATCATCGGCGCCGGACCCATCGTCATCGGCCAGGCCTGCGAGTTCGACTATTCCGGCGCCCAGGCCTGCAAGGCGCTTCGGGAAGAAGGCTACCGCACGATTCTGGTGAATTCGAACCCGGCGACGATCATGACCGACCCGGGGCTGGCCGACGCCACCTATATCGAGCCGATCACACCCGCCATCCTTACCAAGATCATCGAGAAGGAGCGGCCCGACGCCCTGCTGCCGACGATGGGCGGACAGACCGGCCTCAACATGGCCTTAACGCTGGCCCGCGACGGCGTGCTTGCGAAGTTCGGCGTCGAGATGATCGGGGCCTCCCGCGAGGCGATCGACAAGGCGGAAGATCGCGAGCGCTTTCGTGAGGCGATGAAGCGGATCGGCCTCGACTGCCCGCAGAGCGTGCTCGCCCACACCATGGCGGAAGCCTGGGAGGGACTGGAACACGTCGGCCTGCCGGCGATCATCCGGCCTTCTTTCACGCTGGGCGGCACCGGCAGCGGCATCGCCTATAACCGGGACGAGTTCGAAGCCATCGTCGCGGGCGGGCTCGACGCCTCGCCGACGAACGAGGTTCTGATCGAAGAATCCGTCATCGGATGGAAGGAATACGAGATGGAAGTCGTTCGCGATTGCGCGGACAACTGCATCATCGTCTGTTCGATCGAAAACGTGGACCCGATGGGGGTCCACACCGGCGACAGCATCACGGTCGCGCCCGCCCTTACCCTGACGGACAAGGAATACCAGGTCATGCGGGACGCAGCGATCGCCGTGCTTCGCGAGATCGGCGTGGATACGGGCGGCTCGAACGTGCAGTTCGCCATCGATAGGGAGACGGGGCGGCTTCTCGTCATCGAGATGAACCCGCGGGTCTCGCGCTCCTCCGCGCTCGCCTCGAAGGCGACCGGCTTTCCGATCGCCAAGGTCGCGGCGAAGCTCGCCGTCGGCTATCGGCTGGACGAACTCATGAACGACATCACGAAGGCAACGCCCGCCGCCTTCGAGCCGACGCTTGACTACATCGTGACGAAGATACCGCGCTTTACCTTCGAAAAGTTTCCCGACGCCGAGCCGACGCTGACGACCTCGATGAAATCGGTCGGCGAGGCGATGGCGATCGGCCGCACGTTCGCGGAATCCCTGCAAAAAGCGTTGCGCTCGATGGAGACCGGGCTGACCGGGCTCAACTCGCCTTCGCCCAGCTTCGAGGGACCGGAAGCGAAAACCCAAATCAAGGCGGCGCTAGGCAAGGCGACACCGGAACGCCTTCTCCTCATCGCCGAGGCTTTCCGCCACGGCCTTACCATCGCCGACGTGCAAGCGATCACGAAATACGACCCCTGGTTCCTCGAGCAGATCTGGCATCTGGTCGCCGTCGAAACGGAAATTCGGGAACAGGGGCTGCCGAAAATGGCGGCCGGCCTCGTCGAGTTGAAGGGTCTTGGCTTCTCGGACGCGCGCCTGGCCGAGCTTACCGGCACGGCCGAAGAAGACGTCGCTAAGCTTCGGGAAAAACACCATGTCCACCCCGTCTATAAGCGGGTGGACACCTGCGCCGCCGAGTTCCCAGCGATCACCCCTTACATGTATTCGACCTACGAGCCGAAATGGGCCCCGAAAGAGCCGCCCCAATGCGAGGCGGAGCCAAGCGCGCGCAACAAGATCCTGATCCTGGGCGGCGGGCCGAACCGCATCGGCCAGGGAATCGAATTCGACTATTGCTGCGTGCACGCGGCCTACGCGCTGGCCGAGGCCGGCTTCGAGACGATCATGGTGAACTGCAACCCCGAAACCGTCTCGACGGACTATGACACCTCCGATCGGCTCTACTTCGAGCCGCTGACCGCCGAAGACGTTATCGAGATCGCGCGGACCGAACGGGCGAACGGCAAACTGCTCGGCGTCATTGTCCAGTTTGGCGGGCAGACCCCGCTGAAGCTCGCCGCCGCCCTCGAGGCGGCCGACCTGCCCATCCTCGGCACCTCGCCGGACGCGATCGACCTGGCCGAAGACCGCAGGCGCTTCCAGAAACTGCTCAAGAAACTGGGCTTGCGCCAACCGGAGAACGGGACCGCGTACTCCGTCGAGGAGGCCGTGAAGGTAGCGGACGAAATCGGCTATCCCATCGTCGTCCGGCCTTCCTACGTGCTCGGCGGACGCGCCATGCAAATCGTTCACGAGAAGGCGGGCCTCCTTCGCTACATGACCGAGGCAGTGAAAGTTTCCGGCAAGAACCCGGTGCTGGTCGACCGCTACCTGCAATCGGCGATCGAGGTGGACATCGATGCGGTGGCGGACGCGAGCGCCGTCTATGTCGCCGGCATTATGGAACACATCGAGGAGGCCGGGATCCATTCCGGCGATTCCGCCTGCTGCCTGCCGCCCCATTCCCTTTCCGACACGCGGATCGCGGAAATTCGCGCCCAGACGGAAGTGCTGGCCCGCGCCCTCAACGTTTGCGGCCTGATGAACATCCAGATGGCCATCAAGGACGGCGAAATCTACATCCTCGAAGTGAACCCGCGGGCAAGCCGCACGGTGCCCTTCGTCGCCAAGGCGACCGGCGTGCCGATCGCCAAGATCGCCGCCCGGGTCATGGCCGGCGAACGGCTGGCCGACTTCGCCCTCAAACCGGAAGCCACGCGCCATATCGCGGTGAAGGAAGCCGTTTTCCCCTTCGCCCGCTTCCCCGGCGTCGACACCCTGCTGGGGCCGGAAATGAAGTCGACCGGCGAGGTGATGGGCCTCGACCGCGACTTCGGCCGGGCCTTTGCGAAGTCGCAGTTGGGCAGCGGCGTCAGCCTGCCGCTCGAGGGCGTCGTCTTCATCTCGGTCAAGGACGCCGACAAGGCGGCGATGGTTGGCCCCGGCCGGCGCCTAGCCGAGATGGGCTTCCGCCTGCTTGCCACCCACGGGACGGCCGACTACCTGAAGGCGGTAGGCCTGCCCGTCACGTCGATCAACAAGGCGGCGCAGGGCCGCCCCCATATCGTGGATGCGATGAAGAACGGCGAGGTGGCTCTTCTCTTCAACACGACCGAAGGCGCCCAGGCCATCGCCGACAGCCTCAACCTCCGGCGGACGGCGCTCCTTCATAAAATCCCTTATTACACGACCGTCGCCGGCGCCCTGGCCGCCGTCGAGGCCATCGCCGCACTCCGCAGCGGGACCCTTGAAGTCCTGCCGCTCCAGTTTTACTTTAGCGAGTCGTATTAAACCTTCCGGAAAGACCGGGAACCTGTCGGCCCCCTTGCCCGATGGCGCACACTGCCAAAAGGGTGGAGCTATTTTTGGCCATGGAAAAAATTCCGATGACGGCGGGGGGGCTCCAGCACCTCCAAGAAGAACTAAGGCACCTGAAGACCGCCGAAAGACCCGCGGTGATTCAGCAGATTGCCGAAGCGCGCGCCCATGGCGATCTGTCCGAGAACGCCGAATACCACGCCGCGCGTGAACGGCAGTCCTTTATCGAAGGCCGCATCGCCGAAATCGAGGAAATCACCAGCCGCGCCGAAGTTATCGATGTCAGCAAGCTTTCCGGCAAATCCATCAAGTTCGGCGCCACCGTGAAACTGCTTGACGAGGACACCGACGAAAAGGCGACGTACCAGATCGTCGGCGCCGATGAATCGGACATCAAGCGGGGGCTGCTTTCCATCTCCTCTCCGCTGGCCCGCGCCCTGATCGGCAAGGAACAGGGCGATGCCATCGAAGTGATGACGCCGGCCGGCTCGAAGTCCTACGAAATTCTTTCCGTGAAATACCGCTAGAGGCCGGTCCGCCCCGCCTCACGCGCTGCGCTTCTTGGCGGGGGGCGCGGCGGGGGCTTGCTCTTCCTGGCCAACGACAATGATCGGAACACCCGGCGTACATTTCGAGCTGCGAATGGCCAGCGCCGATTTCACGTGACTCACGTTCGGCGCCGGGGTCAGTTGCGTCGTCAGGAAGCGCTGGTAGCCGTCCCAGCTTTCGGCGTAGATCTTCAGCAGAAAATCCGTCTCGCCGGCCAGCATGTGGCACTCGCTTACCTCCGGCCATTTCGCGGCACGCGCCTCGAACGCTTCAAGGTCCGTCTCCGCCTGGCTGTTAAGGCCGACCTGGGCGAAGACGGTGACACCGAAGCCGAGCGCCTCCGGATCAATGTCGGCGTGGTAGCCGCGGATGTACCCCGCCTTCTCCAGCGCCCGCACCCGGCGCAAGCAAGGCGGCGGCGAGATGCCGGCGCGGTGCGCCAGCTCCACGTTCGTCATACGGCCGTCGCGTTGCAGGTCGCTCAGTATCTGGCGGTCGATGCGGTCAAGCTTGACTCGCGCCACGGTTCGAAGACTCCCCATTTGCAGAAAAAATTGAAATTATATTACTCGATCTTACCCGATGACCGAGGGAAGGCAAACCGACAATTGACCCCGTTGATCCGCCTCTTCCCGCCGGGCTTTTGCGCCTCGGCCTATCTCCCGACGGCGATGCCGCTGTATGCTGCGAACGCAAAGCGATGACGAAACCAAGCTGTTGGATACTCACGGAAGGCATGGCGGGCACCGAGAACCAGTGCCTCGGCCTGGCCGAAGCCCTTGGGCTTGAACCGGAAGTGAAGCGGGTCCGCCCGCGGCGGCCGTGGCGCTGGTTGCCGGCGGGCCTTTGGCCCTTCACGCTGGCCGCCTCGGCCGAGGGCGGGGGTCGGCTCGAAGCGCCATGGCCGGACCTGCTCATCACCGGCGGGCGGAAAAGCGTTCCCTTCGCCCTTGCCATCCGGGCGCGAAGCAAGGGCCGGACCTTCACGGTCCACCTGCTCAACCCCTATGTGAGCCCCGAACGCTTCGATCTCGTCGCCGTGCCGCGCCACGACGGGCTTGCCGGCAACAACGTCGTCGTGACGGAAGGCGCGCCGAACCGCGTCACGCAGGCTCGGCTCGAACAAGCCCTGGAGGCCCATGGGGGCCGCCTTGCGGAATTGCCGCGGCCGCGCATCGCCGTCCTGCTTGGCGGCGCCAGCAAGCGTTTCGCCTTCACGGAAGGTGCCGCGACGGAACTGGCGACGCTGCTGCGCGCAGCCGCCCTCGAAACGGGCGGCAGCCTGCTGGTCACGCCCTCCCGGCGAACGGGGGCCGCCGCCCTCGAACGGTTGCGGGCGGGCCTCGGCGAAGTGCCCGGCGAGGTGTGGGGGGGGACGGGCGAAAATCCATACTTCGCTTACCTCGCGGCGGCGGACGCGATCGTGGTGACGAACGATTCCATCTCGATGGCTTCGGAAGCGGCGACGACGGGCAAGCCGGTTTACGTCTTCGCCCTGCCGGGCAGGTCGCGAAAGTTCGCCGCCTTCCATCAAAACCTCCGCCGGCTCGGCGTCACCCGGCCCTTCAACGGCACGGTCGAGCGCTGGACATACGCGCCGCTGCGGGACACCGCCCGGGTTGCCGAGGCGGTCCGCGCGCGCTGGAAATAATCGGCGCCGGCCGCCGCCTTCCTTGTCAGAGGGAGGCCAAAAATCTATGTTTAGGCCTTCCCGAAACGCACGGACCGATCATGCAAAGCTTCGCGACGAAAACCCTGATCATCGGTTCCGGCGCCGCCGGCTATACGGCGGCGATCTATGCCGCCCGGGCCAATTTGAAGCCGGTTCTCGTCGCCGGGTTACAGCCCGGCGGCCAGCTCACGATCACGACCGACGTCGAGAACTACCCGGGCTTCGCCGAGGTCATCCAGGGCCCATGGCTGATGGAACGGATGGCGGCGCAGGCCGCTCATGTCGGCACACGGATCCTTTCGGACACCATCGAAAGCGTCGATCTTTCGAAACGGCCCTTCGTCGGCATCGGCGATTCGGGTGACCGCTATACCGGCGAGACGCTGATCATCGCGACCGGCGCGCAGGCGCGCTGGCTCGGCCTGCCGAGCGAGCAGAAATTCCAGGGCTTCGGCGTGTCGGCCTGCGCCACCTGCGACGGATTCTTCTTCCGCGACAAGGTGGTCGCCGTCATCGGCGGCGGCAATACGGCGGTCGAGGAAGCGCTCTATCTCACGAACCACGCCCGCGAGGTGCACCTCGTGCACCGCCGCGACCGGCTGCGCGCCGAAAAGATTCTGCAGGACCGCCTGTTCCGGAACCCAAAGGTAAAAGTCATCTGGAATCACGTCGTGGACGAAGTCCTTGGAAAGGACGACCCGCTCGGCGTGACGGCGGTGCGTCTTCGGGACGTACACAGCGGCAAGACGCAGGCGCTGGCCGTGGACGGTGCTTTCATCGCCATCGGGCACACCCCGACGACGGCCCTTTTCAAGGGCCAGGTCGAAACCGACAAGGACGGTTATATCGTGACGGTGCCGGGCAGCACCCGGACGAGCGTGCCCGGCGTCTTCGCCGCCGGCGACGTGCAGGACAAGATCTTCCGCCAGGCCATCACCGCCGCCGGCACCGGCTGCATGGCGGCGCTGGAGGCGGAAAAATTCCTGGCCGAACGGGAAACGGAAAAAACCGGCGAAGACATCGTCGCCTGAGCGACGGTCTGAGCCGTCCCTACATGAAAAGCGGTTCTTTCTCGAAGCCCTTGTAAAGGCCGGCCACGTATTCCTCGTAGCCGTTGTAAAGCCGGGTGGCGACGACCTCGTCGGTGCCAAGCACGCGCTCCCTCGCCTGGCTCCACTGCGGGTGCGGAACGTCCGGGTTCACGTTCGCCCAGAAGCCATATGCCCGCGGCCAGACCGTTTCCCAGAAAGTCTCCGCGCGCTGGGCGGCGAAGGTGAAACGAACGATGGATTTGATCGACTTGAAGCCGTATTTCCACGGCACCGCCAAGCGAAGCGGCGCCCCGTTCTGGGGCAGGATCGGTTTGCCGTAGGCCCCGGTGACGAGAAAGGCGAGTTCGTGGCGCGCCTCTTCCATCGTAAGCGCTTCCGTATAAGGCCAGGGATACCAATGCTGTTTCTGGCCGGGGGCCACCTTCGGGTCGAAGAAGGTTTCCATCATCACGAACTTGGCGCCGGCCTTCGGCTTCGCGAAATCGACGAGCGCGCGCATCGCAAAACCGCTCCACGGCACGACCATCGACCACGCCTCGACGCAGCGGTGACGGTAGACGCGCTCCTCGAGCGGCATTTTCTTCAGGAGATCGTCGAAACCGATCGTTATCGGCTTCTCCACCTGGCCGTCGAGGACGACCGTCCACGGGCGAATGGGCAGCGCCTGGGCCGCCTCGTGGATTTCCTTGTGGGAGCCAAACTCATAGAAATTGTTGTACGTCGTAACGTAGGTCTCGCCGGTGACGGCGCGGGTCGCGGTGTAGCGCGGGTTGCGGGGAACGGGGTAAAGACCGGCGGCGGGGTCCGCCTCGGCCGCCCGGGTCTCCGCCAGAAACGAAGGGAAAAAGGGGGTGGCGGCAAGGATCGAGCCCGCCGCGATTCCCAGCATGAACTCACGCCGCTTTCGGAAGACTTCTTCCGACGTTGCGCGACTCTCCGGCAGCGCCCATTCGCGGCGGTGGGGTATCGGCATCTCGCTTGCCTCCCTTGCGAAAAACCTATCCACGCGGCGGGCGCGGTGCAACTCGATTCCCCGTGAGAGGCCTTGGTTCTACCGCAGGGCCGCGCAGGCCCGGCGAATCCGCGCGCACGCCTCTTCCAGAATTTTCGTCGCCGTGGCGTAAGAAATCCGGAAGAAAGGCGACAGACCGAACGCCTCGCCGTGAACGATGGCGACCCCTTCCTGCTCCAGCAGATAGGCCGCGAAGTCCCCGTCCGTGCGGACCGTCTCCCCCTTCGGGGTTTTCTTGCCGATGACGCCGGCGCAGCTTGGGTAGACGTAGAAAGCACCTTCCGGCTTCGCGCAAACCAGGCCGGGAATGTCGTTCAGCCGCGCCACGACGAGGTCGCGGCGGGTCTTGAAGACCCGCAGATTCTCGACGAGAAAATCTTCGGGCCCGGTGAGCGCTGCGACCGCCGCCGCCTGGGAGACGGAGCTCGCGTGCGTCGTGCTTTGGGACTGCACCGTGTTCATCGCCTGAATGAGTTTGACCGGCCCTGCCGCGTAACCAATCCGCCAGCCGGTCATGCAGTAGGCTTTCGAGACGCCGTTTAAGGTGAGCGTGCGTTCGTAAAGACGCGGTTCGATCTGGGCGGGGGTGACGAATTCAAAGCCGTCGTAGACCAGGCGCTCGTACATGTCGTCCGCCATCACCCAGACCTGCGGGTGCTTCACGAGAACGTCGGTGAGCGCTTGCATCTCCTTGGCGCTATAGGCCGCCCCCGTCGGATTCGAAGGCGAGTTCAAAATGACCCACTTCGTCCGCGGCGTGATCGCCCGGTCAAGATCCGCCGCCTGCATCTTGAAACCGCTCTCCGGCGAACACGGCACATAGACCGGCGTGCCATCCGCCAGCAGCGTGATGTCCGGGTAGGAGACCCAATAGGGTGCGGGAACGATCACCTCGTCGCCGGGGTCCACCGTCGCCAGGATGGCGTTGTAGATCGTCTGCTTGCCGCCGCAACCGACGGTGATCTGGTCGGGCGTGTAGCGCAGGCCGTTGTCGCGCTGAAACTTGGCACAGATTGCCTGGCGCAGTTGGGGCGTGCCGGCAACGGCCGTGTATTTCGTCTCGCCGCGGTCGATCGCCGCCTTCGCCGCCGCCTTGATATGGTCCGGCGTGTCGAAATCCGGCTCGCCGGCGCCCAACCCGATGACGTCGCGGCCCGCGGCGCGCAGTTCCGCCGCCCGCGTCATCACCGCGATCGTCGGCGAAGGTTTGATCCGGTTCAAGCGTTGCGCCAGTATGCTCATGCGTCGATTGTCTCCTTCGGTTTCTCGCCTTAATAGCCCTTGAAAGGTTGCGGGCGGCGCTTTTCGAGGAAGGCCGCGACCGCCTCGCGGTGGTCTTCCGTGTTGTGGCAAATGGCCTGAAGCGCGGCCGAGGTGTCGAGAAACTCCGGCAGGCTGGCGTCGTGGGTCTGCCGCAGAAGAATCTTCAGGAAGCGAACCGCGACCGTCGGCCGCGAAGCGATGTGGCGGGCAAGCTCGAAGGCGCGGGGAAGAAGTTTCTCGGGCGCGACGCATTCGAGCGCCAGCCCGATCTCGGCCGCCTCCCGGCCGCCGACCGCGCGGCCGGTGAGCAGAAGTTCGGTTGCCCGCCTATAGCCCACGATGCGCGGCAGAATCCACGCCCCGCCATCCCCCGGAATGAGGCCCAGATTGACGAAGGCTTCCGTGAACTCGGCCTCGGTCGAGGCGATGGCGATGTCGCAGAACAAGGCAAAATCACAGCCCGCCCCCACCGCCGGGCCCTGCACGGCGGCGACCGTCGGCACGTTTAGGTAATAGAGCGCCTTCGGCAGGCGCTGGATGCCGAGCGTGTATTTCCGCTGCACCTCGGCCGGCAGGCCGCCGTAAGGCCCATCCGGGTCGGCAATCTCGCGCAAATTGCCGCCGGCGGAGAACGCCTTGCCCTCGGCGGAAATCACCAGGACGCGGGCGTCCTTTCCCGTTTCGACCTGGTCGAGGACGTCGAGGACCTCCTCGACCAGTCCACCGACGGCGAGTGCGTTTCGGGTGCCGTCGCTGGCCAGGATCAGGTGGCCGATCCCCTCTTCGATCGAAAACTTCACGTATTTATAGGTCATGCCGATCCCCGTTTCGGAAGCTGGCTATTGATTGGCGGCGCCAGTTTAGCGAGCCTCTCCGACCGGCGCCACTTCCGCTCTGAAGGCGGCCCCCCTGATCGGAACCGGGACGGAGACTGGCAAAGCCTGCGCCAACGCGCCTAAAATAACGCATGCCAGACGACGCCCCCGCCCTTTCTCCCGATGGCCGGCCGCGGGAGGCCTTAAACCCCTTGCGAGTCGTCTCCGAGTTCCGGCCCGGCGGCGATCAGCCGGAAGCCATCGCCGCCCTTACCGAAGGCGTTCGTCAGGGCGAGCGGGACCAGGTGCTGCTCGGCGTGACCGGCTCCGGCAAGACCTTCACGATGGCCCACGTCATCGAGCGCGTGCAGAAATCGGCCCTGATCATCGCTCCGAACAAGACGCTCGCCGCTCAGCTCTATAGCGAGATGAAATCCTTCTTTCCAGACAACGCGGTCGAATATTTCGTCTCCTACTACGACTACTACCAGCCCGAGGCCTACGTGCCGCGCACGGACACCTATATCGAGAAGGACGCCTCCATCAATGAAGAGATCGACCGCATGCGCCATGCGGCGACGCGCTCCTTCCTGGAGCGCAAGGACGTCATCGTCGTTGCCAGCGTCTCCTGCATCTATGGCATCGGGACGGTCGAATTCTATTCCCGCATGGTGATCAATCTGGGCGAAGGCGATCGCATCGAGCGGGACGCGCTTCTCCGCCGTCTCGTCGAGCTTCAGTACCGGCGGAACGACACGGACTTCCACCGCGGCACCTTCCGGGTGCGGGGCGATTCCATCGAGGTCTTTCCCGCCCATCTCCAGGACCGAGCATGGCGCATCTCGCTGTTCGGGGACGCGATCGAGGGGTTTACGGAATTCGATCCCTTGACCGGCGAAAAGACCGGCCGGCTCGCCTCCCTTCGCATCTACCCGAACAGTCACCACGTAACGCCCCGCCCCACCCTGCAGCAGGCGATCAAGGAGATCCGGAAGGACCTTAAGCTCCGCCTCGATGCGTTCGTGGCCGCCGGCAGGCTGCTCGAAGCCCAGCGGCTCGGGGAGCGGACGACGTTCGACCTCGAGATGATGGAAACGACCGGGGCCTGCGCCGGGATCGAGAACTATTCCCGCTACTTGACCGGCCGCCAGCCCGGCGAGCCGCCGCCGACGCTGTTCGAATACCTGCCCAAGGACGCGCTTCTCATCGTGGACGAAAGCCACGTGACCGTGCCGCAACTGGGCGGCATGTTCCGCGGCGATTTCCAGCGCAAATCCACGCTCGCCGAGCACGGCTTCCGTCTGCCTTCCTGCGTCGACAACCGGCCCTTGAAATTCGAAGAATGGGACCGCATGCGCCCCCTCACCCTTTTCGTCTCCGCCACGCCGGGCCCGTGGGAGCTTGAGCAAACCGGCGGCACCTTCGTCGAGCAGGTCATCCGGCCGACCGGCCTCATGGACCCGGAAATCTTCGTCCGGCCGGTCGAGACGCAAGTGGATGACCTCATCGCTGAATGCAAAGCGTGCGCGCAAAAAAGCCAGCGCGTCCTGGTGACGACGCTGACGAAACGGATGGCGGAGGATCTGACGGAGTACTTGCACGAGGCGGGCATTCGCGTGCGCTACCTGCATTCCGACATCGAGACGCTGGAGCGGATCGCGATCATCCGCGATCTGCGTCTCGGTGCCTTCGACGTGCTGGTCGGCATCAACCTGCTGCGCGAGGGGCTCGACATCCCGGAATGCGCGCTGGTTGCGATCCTCGACGCCGACAAGGAAGGATTCCTGCGCTCGAAAACCTCGCTCATCCAAACGATCGGCCGGGCCGCCCGCAACGTCGAGGGGCGGGTCATCCTCTATGCCGCCACTCTGACGGATTCGATGAAGGCGGCCATCGACGAAACGGATCGGCGGCGGGCCAGACAGAACGCTTACAACGCGGCCAACGGAATCACGCCGGAAAGCGTGCGCAAATCCATCGGTAATATCCTGCAAAGCGTCTATGAGCGAGACCACATGACCGTGGAACTGGAAGCGGCCGATCGCCTGGTGGGCGGCAACCTAAAGACCCACCTCGCCCATCTTGAAAAGCGGATGCACGCCGCGGCCGCCGACCTCGAATTCGAGGAGGCGGCACGCCTTCGCGACGAGATCCGTCGCCTCGAAGGTTCCGACCTCGAAATCCCGGCCCGCGCGCTGGCCACCCGAGCAGGCCAAGGCGGGCAAAACGGCCAAGGCGCGAAGGCGAAATCCCCCGCCCGCAAGGGCCCGGCAAGGGGGCGGCCAAAGCGCGGCGGCCAACCCTAGCCCTAGGCCGGGCTTTCCGTGCCTTCCTTTTTTTTCTCTTTTTCTTCCTTCCGCTGCGGGTGACCGGGCGGACGGATTTCACGTTCGAAGGAGGCGTAGTTGTTGCGCCTGGCCTCCTCCATCGCGTCGTGGATGTCCTCTTCCGAGGCGCCAACCACACGCAGGACCGTACCGGCCAGTTGAAGGCTGGTTTCGAGCGCCTCCGAAACGGCGGCCGCAGCGCCGGCCGACTCGAGCGCCCGGCCATGGTGGTGGTCGCGGGCGCGGACGACGATGCGAAGGTCTGGAAAATCGCGCCGCAGCACCTCGAAGGTGCGCTCCGTCGCCGCCATGTCGTCTATCGCGATCACCGCCGCCAGCGCCCGAGTCGCACCGGCCGCCTGCAGGATATCCGGGCGGCTGGCATCCCCGAAATAGACCGGAAGCTTGCGGGCCCGCCAAAGCGTTACGTTGTTGGCGTCGCGATCGATCGCGACGTAGGGCACACCGCGTTCCGTCAGGATGCGCGCAACGGTCTGTCCCTGCCGGCCGAAGCCCGCGACGATGACGTGGCCGATCAGGCGCTCCGTTTCTTCCGCGATTTCCTCGACCTCCGGTTCCCGCGCCTGCATCATCGCCCTGGAAAGGGTGGTGCCAAGCATGGCTAGAAACGGCGTCAACGCCATCGTCAGCGCGACCGCCGCCAACAAAAGCTGGCCGGTCGCCGGCGGCAGGACGCCGAACTGCATGCCCGCACCGAACAGGATAAAGGCAAATTCACCGCCTTGGGCAAGCAGGAGGCCGATATGCAGCCCGCGGTGCCATGGGTAGCCGAAGACCCGACACATACCGACGATCAGGACCGTTTTCACGGCAAGGATGCCGAGGACGATCAGGCCAACGGTAACGGCATGCGTGAGGATGAGCGGCAGGTCGATCAGCATGCCGACGGTCATGAAGAAGAGGCCGAGAAAGATACCCCGCAGGGGCTGGATATCGGCCGCCACCTGGTGGCGGTATTCCGTTTCGGCCAACATCATGCCGGCGAGGAAAGCGCCAAGCCCCATGGAGATGCCAATCCGCTCCGTCGCCCAGCCGATGCCGAGCACGATAAGCAGGGTCATCGCCGAAAGGATTTCGGGATTCCCGGCCAAGGCGATCGCCCGGTAGATCGGGCGCAGCAAGAAACGGCCGAAGACATAGATCGCGGCCAGGGCAGTCACCGCGCGTACCGCGGTGAGCCCAAGGGCTTCCGGAATCGAAGCCGCGTCCTGGCCAAGCATGCCGGCCAGCAGCAGAAGCGGCCCGACGGCGAGGTCCTGGAAAAGCAGGATGCCGAGCGAGGTGCGCCCTACCCGACTGGCAAGTTCGCCCCGTTCGACCAGGGTTTGCAGGACGAGCGCCGTCGAGGAAAGGGCAAGCCCGGCCCCGATAAGGATCGCCGCCCCTCCCGTCTGGCCGAACCAGATGGCAAGCCCGCCCAGGGCGACCCCGCAGAGGAGAACCTGGGCGGCACCGAACCCGAAGACAAGCCGGCTCATCACCCGCAGCCGTTCGACGGAAAGCTCGAGCCCGATCATGAACAAAAGGAAGACGACGCCGAAGATGGCAAGGGTCTTGGTCCCTTCCACGTTGGCGAGGATGGCAAAACCGTAAGGCCCGATGACGGCCCCGGCAATCAGATAGCCGAGAATGGGACTCAGACGGAGACGCTGGGCGATCGGAACAACGATAACGGCGGCGATCAGCAGGAAAAGGACGTCTAGCAAATGGTTCGCTTCGGGCACCCGGCGACCCTCCTTTTTCCGGCTTCTTTTCCAACCGTGCCACCTGGATGATCCGAAGGTGACTATCCGAATGTAAAGACCGCCAAGGCGAAGTCCAAGCGATCCTTCCCGCATACCGACACCATCGCGCGAACGCGGGGCACCTTTTGCTTCGCACGCCACTCGTGCCAGGGCCGGAGGGTGTGCTAAAAAAGAGCGCTCCATCCATCGCCCACATGGCCAGCCTGAATGATAACGGTCTTGTTCGAAACGGTAATCGGCTTGCTTTTCCTCTTCGCGGGGGGCGAGCTTCTGGTGCGGGGTGCCGTGGCGCTTGCCCATCGCTTGCGGATCCAGCCGGCCTTGATCGGCTTGACGGTCGTCGCCTGGGGTACGTCGCTGCCGGAAATGTTTGCAAGCCTCGAAGCGGCGTTGACCGGGTCGCCCGGAATCGCCATCGGCAACGTGATCGGAAGCAACATCGCGAATATCCTTTTGGTGGGAGGCCTGGCCGCCGTCGTGGCCACCGTCACCTTCGAACGCGGCCTTTTGAAATGGGACGGCCTCGCCGTCGCCGCCGCCTCGCTTCTTTACGTCGTCTTCGCTATGACCACCGGCCGAATCGCGCCGTGGATGGCCGGTCCCTTCCTGGCCGGCCTCATCGGCTATACGGTGTTCGGCTACTGGCGCGAACGGCAAGACAGGAAGACGGCCGAACTGCATGCCCGCGAAGCGGAGGAGTTCGACACCCACTGGCCACTCTGGGCAAACCTCTTGGCGGTCGCCGGCGGCTTGCTCGGCGTGATCTTCGGCGCTCAGTTTCTAGTCACCGGCGCCGTCGGCATCGCCCAAAGCCTCGGCATCCCGGAAACCGTGATCGGCTTGACGCTGGTCGCGGTCGGCACGTCGTTGCCGGAGCTTGCCACCTCCCTCGTCGCGGCGCGGCGCGGCCATGGCGACGTCGCCATAGCCAACATTCTGGGCAGCAATTTCTTTAATCTTCTTGGCATCCTGGGCATCGTGGGCCTTGTCGCACCGATTCCCATCGGGCCGGAGATTGTCCGCTTCGACAACTGGGTCCTGTTGGCCGCCACCCTTCTCTTCGTCCTGCTCATGTTCCGGGGCAGGCGACTTTCGCGCAGTCTCGGCGGCCTTTTCCTGATTGCCTACGCGCTTTATATCGGCAGCCTTGCCGCCGGGCTTTAAGGCGCCGACATGGGCGGCTAGCCTTGGCCGGCCTTGCTTCTCCCCTTTTCCTCGCGCATCCTCCGCCCATGAGAAACCCGACGGATTCGACATACCGGACCGCGCTCGTCACCGGGGCCGCCCAGCGGATCGGCCGGGCCATTGCCCTCGACCTTGCCCGTCATGGCTGGCGCATCGGCGTACACTACCGCGATTCTCCGGAGGCCGCGAAAGCCGTGGCCGAGGCTATCCGAGAGGCCGGCTCCGAAGCCGTTCTCCTGGAGGGCGACCTCGGCCAAGAGGCGTCAACGGCGACCCTCGTGCCAAGGGCCATGGACGCGCTGGGCCCGCTTGGCCTTCTCGTCAACAACGCCTCGATCTTCGAGCTCGATACGATGGAAACAGCGACCCGCCAATCCTGGGACGACCATCTGGAGGTCAATTTGCGGGCCCCCTTCGTCCTCGCCCAGGCTTTCGTCAAGGCCATGCCCGCGGAAGCACGCGGCAACGTCGTCAACTTGATCGATCAGCGTGTGTGGAACCTGACGCCGCATTTCATTTCCTACACGCTGAGCAAGGCCGGCCTATGGACGTTGACGCAGACGATGGCGCTGGCGCTGGCGCCCCGCGTCCGCGTGAACGCGATCGGACCGGGACCGACGCTACCTTCCCGCCGGCAAAGCGAGGAACAATTCGCGCACCAGGCCGCCCGCCTGCCGCTGGGGCACGGCACGACGCCAGAGGAGATTTGCGACGCCCTTCGTTTTCTGCTTGCGGCCCCTGCCGTGACCGGGCAAATGATTGCCTTGGATGGTGGGCAGCACTTAGGCTGGGCCCAGCCGTCCGGCAAGGCCCAGCCGCCGGAATAGACGGCGCGACCTTCCATCAGCGCCCCTGGGGAAATTTTCCGCCATGACCCCGCTCAACCTCGTGCATCCGAAACCGGCATCGAAGACGGCAAAGCCGCTACGGCGCGTCTTCGTGCGCGATTTTGTGCTGCCCTGCCGAATCGGCGTCCATCATCACGAACGCACCTGCGAGCAACGCGTGCGGGTGAACGTGGACCTCGCCGTCCATGAGAACGACGCCGCCATCGCGGACCGGCTCGAGGGTGTCGTCTGCTACGAGAAGATCATCGCTGGCATCCGCGGAATCGCGGCGGCCGGCCATCTCAACCTCGTCGAGACGCTGGCCGAACGGGTCGCCAGCCTCTGTCTCGATGACCCGCGCGTGGCCGAGGCGCGCGTACGGATCGAGAAGCTCGATGTCTTTCCGGATGTGGGTAGCGTAGGCGTCGCGATCACACGGCGCCGGGATTCCCACGAACGATAGCCAATCCCACAATTAAACCAACGCGTTATCCTGGCAAGCTGAAGCAAAGTTGTGCACAGGACGTCTAGCCCGGTAAAACGGCGGAGAAATCCGCCAACCCCCCGGCGCTCTTTCTATATTGGCAAGATTTTTACTTTTAAATCAATCAGTTAGAAGGAGACCCCGGCAACCGGGAAGGATCCGGGAAAAAGACATCTTAACCTTTCGGGAGCCGTCATCCTCAAACTTATCCACAATTTTGGCGGAAGCACCGCTCTTCCCATATCCTATCGTACCGACCGCCAACCGGACCGTGCCCATGGCAAGGAAACCTACCCCATCCCCTGCCCCCTCCAAGGCAAGCGCCGCCCTTCGCCTGGAAAGCGGCGCTGCCGTTATCGCGGCCCTGCTCGCCACCTTGCCGGAAACCCCGGGCGTTTACCGGATGATCGGACGGGAAGAGAAGGTTCTGTATGTTGGCAAGGCGAAAAACCTGCGCAAACGCGTCTCGACCTACCGCATCCCTTCGCGCCTTTCGACCCGGCTTGCCCGCATGGTGGCGGAAACCAGGGCGATGGAGTTCATCACCACCCACACCGAGGCCGAGGCGCTTCTTCTCGAGGCGAACCTCATCAAGAAGCTCAGACCCCATTACAACATCTTGCTCCGGGACGACAAATCCTTCCCCTACATCCTGATCACCGCCGATCCCCCATGGCCGCAAATCCGGAAGCATCGGGGACCACGCAGCCGGAAGGGCGAATATTTCGGCCCTTTCGCCTCGGCGGGGGCTGTGAACAAGACGCTCGCCACGCTTGAACGCGCCTTTCCGTTGCGCTCCTGCCCGGACAGCATTTTCGCAAGCCGCACGCGGCCTTGCCTGCAATACCAGATCAAGCGCTGCGCGGCGCCTTGCGTCGGGCGCATCGCACCCGAGGATTACGCGGCGATCGTCCAGGAAGCCCGCGACTTCCTGACCGGGCGGTCGCGGCAGATCCAGAAGAAGCTTGATGAACGGATGCGGGCGGCAAGCCTGGGGCT
The DNA here is from genome assembly GCA_040752895.1 of Pseudomonadota bacterium. NCBI lineage: Bacteria > Pseudomonadati > Pseudomonadota > Pseudomonadota bacterium. Next base: position 133,139 of record JBFMHN010000004.1, on the reverse strand, counting down.
TGACTACGAGAAGGCCGCCTTCTACCGCGACCGCATCCAGGCCCTGACCGAGATTCAAGGCCGCCAGGGTGTCGCCGTCGAAGGGATGGAAGATGCCGATGTCGTCGCCGTCCACCAAGCCGGCGACGCCTGGTGCATCCAGGTCTTTTTCTTCCGCGCCGGCCAGAATCTCGGGAACCGGGCCTACTTTCCGACTCAGGCGAAAGGGGCCGAAGCCGGCGAGGTGCTGGCCGCCTTTCTCGGCCAGTTCTACGACGGCACGCCGCCACCGAAAGCCGTCCTCCTAAGCCACGCGATCCCAAAACTTCCACTGATGGCGGAAGCGCTTTCTCTGAAAGCCGGCCGCAAGGTGACGCTTTCCCACCCCCGGCGCGGACCAAAGCGGAAGTTGGTCGCCAACGCCCTGCTCAACGCTCGGGAAGCCCTTGGCCGGCGGCTTTCGGAGAGCACGGCCCAGCGCAAGTTGCTGGAAGGGGTGGCCGAGGTCTTCGGCCTGGACGCCGCCCCGGAACGAATCGAAGTCTATGACAACAGCCACGTCTTCGGCGCCCACGCCGTCGGCGCCATGATCGTGGCCGGGCCGGGCGGCTTCGTAAAAAACGCTTACCGAAAATTCACCATCCGCACGACCGGCCGGCCGGCCGACGACGGCGGTATTTCGCCGGGCGACGATTATGGCATGTTGCGCGAGGTGTTGACCCGGCGCTTCGGCCAGACGCTGAAGGAAGACCCCGAACGGGCGAGCGCCACCTGGCCGGACCTGCTTTTGATCGACGGCGGCGCCGGCCACCTGCGCGCCGCCCTTGAGGCGCTGGCCGATCTCGGCCTAAGCAACCTTGCGGTCGCCGCTATCGCGAAGGGGCCCGACCGCAACGCCGGCCGCGAACGCTTCTTCCAGCCGGACCGGCCGCCCTTTACGCTCGAGCGGCGCGATCCTGTCCTCTATTTCCTCGAACGGCTGCGGGACGAAGCCCATCGCTTCGCCATCGGCGCGCACCGCGCGAAGCGGTCAAAGGCAATCGGCCAATCCCTCCTCGACGCCATCCCGGGCGTCGGTGGCAAGCGTAAGCGTGCGCTTCTTCACCATTTCGGCTCCGCGCGAAGCGTCGCCGGCGCCGGGATCGAGGATTTGGAAAAAGTGGAGGGTATAAGCCACGCCATCGCGAAAAAAATTTATGATCATTTCCATAGCGGCGGCTAGAATGTCGCCAAGCCCGAATCCCGCGCGGTGCATGGCGCACAAAAGCGGCGGCTTCCCGGATACGTCATGATCCTGAACCTTCCGAATCTGCTGACGATTTCGCGTATTCTTTTTCTGCCGCTTTTCGTCGGCGGCTTTTACCTGGCGGACCCGGCCGCCAGGTGGGTTACCTTCGTGGTCTTCGCGCTGGCCGGAATAACAGATTTCTTTGACGGTTACATCGCCCGCGCCCGGCGACAGGTGTCCAGCTTTGGGCGGTTTCTCGATCCCGTCGCCGACAAGCTTCTGATCGTGAGCGCGATCGTCATGCTGACCGCGTTCGACCGCATCGCGGGCCTTGTCGTGCTGCCGGCGCTGGTGATCCTGTGCCGGGAGATTCTGGTTTCCGGGCTTCGGGAATTCCTCGCCGAAGTGCAGATCGGCGTGCCGGTCAGCCGCCTCGCAAAATGGAAAACGGGAATCCAGATGGTGGCGATCGCCTGCCTCCTGCTGGGCGACGCCGTGCCGGGCCTGCCGCTTGAGACGGCGGGTGTTGTCGGCATCTGGGGGGCGGCCGCGCTGACCCTCCTCACCGGTTACGATTACTTCCGCTCCGGCCTCGTCCACGTGCTGAAGGCGCCGCCGGGAGAGAAACCGGACGCCGACTCGTCGCGAGGGTCGTCCACAACGACTTGAAATTCCTTTAGAAAGTTCCGATCTTCACGGAACGCGGGGAAAGCGAAAGTGAAACGGCGGCCCAACAACGGCATCTTCGGCATCACCGGCCCAAGCGGCAGCGGCAAGACGACGCTGATCGCAAGACTTCTTCCCGAATTCAAGCGCCGGGGCATTGCCGTTTCCACGATGAAGCTTTCCCACCACGATATTGAAATGGACCGGCCCGGCAAGGACAGCCACAACCATCGGACGGCGGGCGCGCGGGAAGTCATGCTGGTGTCGAAGAACCGCTGGGCGCTGTTTCACGACTACGCGGAGGACGAAGACCGGCGCGATCTCGAGGGGTTGTGTTCGCGCATGGCGCCGGTCGACCTTATCCTCGTCGAGGGGCGACAGAGCTGCCCGCTCGGCAAGCTTGAGGTGCACCGCGGCGCAACCGGGAAGGCGCTTTTCTGCACGGAAGATGCGGAGATCGTCGCCATCGCCTCCGACCGTCCCCTGCCCGGGCTCAACCTCCCGGTCCTCGATCTCAACGACATCGCTACCATCGCCGAGTTCGTCGTCCGGCGACTGAAGGAAGCCCGATGACGCAGCTCTCCGACGATTGCTTCGAGGCGGGCGGACGCCGGATGCTGGCGGCGGAAGCCCTCGCCATCCTGAAGGCGCGTCTCGATGCCGTCGTGGAAACCGAAATGATCCCTTTGCGCAAGGCGGCGGGGCGGATCCTGGCCGAGGCCATCCGCTCTCCCCTTGACGTGCCGCCCCACGACAACACCGCCGTCGACGGTTACGCTGTCTTCTTCGACGACCTGAAGCCGGAAGGCGAAACGACGCTGCCGGTAACGGCGCGCATCGCCGCCGGCCATCCCTTGGACCGCCCCGCGAAACGCGGTGAGGCGCTTCGCATCTTTACCGGCGCGCCCGTCCCCCCGGGCCCGGACACCGTTTTTATGCAGGAAGACGGCGCGGAGGAGGCAAACGCCGTTCGCCTGCCGGCCGGAATCACGCGTGGGGCGAATGTGCGCAAGCGCGGCGAGGACATCCGGCGGGGCGACATCGTGCTGACCCGCGGGCGACGCCTGCGACCGCCGGACGTAGGTCTTGCCGCTTCGCTCGGCGCCGAGCGTCTGCGCGCCTTCAAACCGCTTCGGGTCGCCGTCTTCTCGACCGGCGACGAGGTGACGGAGCCGGGACACGGCTTGGCGGCAGGGGGCATATACGACGCCAACCGCTACACGCTGATGGCGCTTCTCGAGGGCATGGGGTGCGCGGTCACCGATCTCGGCATCCTGCCGGACCGGCTGGAAACGATCCGGGAAGCCTTGCGGGAGGCCGCCGGCCGGCATGACCTTCTCTTCACTTCGGGCGGCGTTTCGGTGGGCGAGGAAGACCATGTGCGCGCGGCGGTGACGGCTTTGGGGCGTTTGCACTTCTGGCAGCTTGCCATTAAGCCCGGCCGGCCGATCGCGCTAGGCCAGGTGGGGCGGGTGCCGTTCATCGGGCTGCCTGGCAACCCGGTCGCCGCCGCCGTCACTTTCCTCCGTTTCGCGAGGCCTGCGATCCTCCGCCTCGCCGGCGCGGAAAGCCCGGACCCCGTCGCCTACCGGGTGAAGGCGGGCTTTGCCATAAAAAAGAAGGCGGGCCGCCGGGAGTGGATCCGCTGCCGCCTCGTCCGGGACGGTGCCGGCGACCGGGTCGCCGAGCGGTTCCCCCGCGAGGGGTCGGGTATTCTCTCCTCGATGGTCGAATCGGATGGCCTCGTCGAACTGCCGGAGGACATGACGAAAATCGAGGTCGGCATGGCGGTGGATTTTCTGCCCTATGCGGAGTTGATGCCATGAAAATCCTCTATTTCGCCTGGCTGCGCGAGAAGGTGGGCTGCGCGGAAGAAGACCTTGCCCTGCCCGCCCATGTGCGAAGCGTCGAGGGGCTTCTCGACTGGCTCAAGGGAAGAAGCCCCGGCCACGCCGAGGCGCTGGCCGACCGCAAGCTCGTGCGGATCGCCGTCAACCACGACTACGTGGCCGGCGACCATGCGCTTAAGCCGGAAGACGAGGTCGCCCTTTTTCCCCCGGTCACTGGAGGCCGGTCATGATTCGTCTGCAGCAGGAAGATTTCGACGTCGGCCAGGAGTTGGAGAAACTCACGCAAGGCAACGCGAAGATCGGCGGCGTCGCCATCTTCGTCGGCGTCGTACGCCAGCCGGCGGCGGTAGGGCCATCCGCCGCCATACCGCTTGAGTACTACCCAAGTATGACTGGTGAAAAGCCAAGGGAAACCGCGGCGGATGTAGGGCAGGTCGCCATAACGCTTGAGCACTACCCATGTATGACCGAGAAGAAGCTCGAAGAAATCGACGCGGAGGCGCACCGCCGTTGGCCGCTGGAGACAAGCCTCATCGTCCACCGCTATGGACGGCTCAAGGCCGGCGATCGCATCGTGCTGGTGGCGACCACTTCCGCGCACCGGGAAGCCGCTTTCGAAAGCTGCCGGTTCCTGATCGACTGGCTGAAGACGAAGGCGCCCTTCTGGAAACGGGAGGAAACGGCGGCTGGCGCGCGCTGGGTGGACGCCGACGCCAAGGACGACGCGGCAATGGCACGCTGGATCGAAAGGAAACCTTGAGACCTTATAGCCCGCGCACCAAGTGGTCGTAGTCTTCCATCAGGTGGCGCGTGATCTCGCCGACGGTAAAACGGAACTCGGCGATCTCGCGGATGGGGGTGACTTCGGCGGCCGTGCCGGTAAGGAAGGCTTGCTCGAAGCCCGCCATTTCCTCCGGCTGGATCGCCCGCTCGACAACTTTGATACCGCGCTTGCGGGCAAGGCCGATCACCGTGCGCCGCGTGATCCCGTCGAGGAAGCAATCCGGAACCGGCGTGTGCAGCATGCCGTCCTTGACGAAAAAGATGTTGGCGCCGGTCGCCTCGGCGATCCGCCCCCGCCAGTCAAACATGAGGGCATCGTCGTAGCCCGCCGCCTCGGCGGCGTGTTTGGAAAGCGTGCAAATCATGTAAAGGCCGGCGGCTTTCGTCTTGGTCGGCGCCGTGTTCGGAGCGGGCCGCGCCCATTCCGAGATTACCATGCGCAAACCCTTGAGACGCGCCTCCTTCGAGAAATAAGAGGGCCACGGCCAGGCCGCGATCGCGACATGGATCCGCGTCTGCTGGGCGGCCACACCCATCATCTCGCTGCCGCGCCAGGCGAAGGGACGGAGGTAGCCGTCCGTAATATCAAGCGCCGTGACGACCTGGCGCGAGGCATCGTCGATTTCCGCGACCGTATAAGGAATCTTGAATCGAAGCGCGGCGGCGGAAGCAAAAAGCCGCTCGGTATGTTCCGTCAGCTTGAAGATATTCCCGCCATAGACCCGCACCCCCTCGAAGACGCAGCTTGCGTAATGGAGACCGTGGCTCAGCACATGGAGCTTGGCCTCGCGCCAGGGAACGAGGACGCCGTCATACCAGATGACCCCGTCGCGGTCATCGAAGGGCAGCACCGCCATGGCCAGTGTCTTTCCGGGATAAACCCTAGGAATTCCCTGCCTTTGCCGAAAGGGAGTTGATTCGAGTACCATTCCCCTTCATATATGTCAACATGACTGACGTAAAATTCGGTGCAAACCCGCTATTTCTACGCGAAGAAGCGCTTCGTCAGGGCATGGAGCTCCTGTTTTACGCCTACCGGGATTTCACCGCCGAGCCGGACGCCATCCTTGCCGAATACAAGCTCGGCCGGGCCCATCATCGGGTCATCTACTTCGTCGGCCGCTACCCCCTGATCAGCGTCAGCGAACTGCTCGCCATCCTGCGTATCACGAAGCAAAGCCTCTCGCGCGTTCTGAGCGAGCTTGTCCGCCAAAACTTCATCACCCAGCAGCCGGGTCAACGCGACCGCCGCCAACGCCTGTTGCAGTTCACGGCAAAAGGCGCCGAGCTGGAACGCCGGCTTTCCGAATCCCAGCGCCGACGCGTGGCGCGCGCCTTCCGGGCGGCCGGCGCCGAGGCCGTCGAAGGCTACCGCAAGGTCCTCATCGGCATGATCGACGAGAGCGAAAGGGCCAAGCTGCCGCGGATCGACAACCCGAACAGCTAGGGCGCGGACCCGCCATCCGCTATACTCCCCCCATGACGGCGGCATGCCCCCATATCCTGGTTGTCGACGACGATACCCGGCTTCGCGGCCTCTTGAAGAAGTACCTTACGGAAAACGGCTTCCGCGTAACGGCGGCGCAGGACGCGGCGGAGGCGCGCGACAAACTGCAAAGCCTGGTTTTTGACCTTATCGTGCTCGATGTCATGATGCCCGGCGAAAGCGGCCTTGATTTTACGCACGCGCTTCGCAAGGAAAACGACACCCCCATCCTCTTGCTGACGGCCATGGCGGAAGCCGATCACCGCATCAGGGGGCTGGAGATGGGCGCCGACGATTACCTGCCGAAACCGTTCGAGCCGCGGGAACTTGTGCTCCGAATCCAGACGATCCTGCGCCGCACCCGAACGGAGGAGAAAACCCCGCAGGAAATCCGGCTTGGAGATTTCGCCTTCGATCTCGCCCGCGAGGAACTGCGAAAGGGCGATACCCTCGTCCGCCTGACCGGCGCCGAGATGAGTCTGCTTGCCACGCTGGCGCGCAACGCCGGGCAGGCGTTGAGCCGGGAGAAGCTGGTCGAGGAGGGCCACATCCGGGGCGGCGTGCGGGCGGTTGACGTTCAGGTGACGCGTCTTCGCCGCAAGATCGAGCCCGACCCCAGGCTGCCCCGCTATCTCCAAACCATCCGCGGCCAGGGCTATGCGCTGCGGCCGGACCGCTGAGGCAAAGCATGCTGAAACGCTTCCTGCCGCAGACTCTTCTCGGACGGTCCTTGATGATCATCGTGACCCCGCTCGTGCTGCTGCAAATCGTTTCGACCTACATCTTCTACGAACGCCATTGGGATACGATCACCCGCCGCCTGGCCAGCGACTTGGCCGGCGAGATCGCCATCCTCACCCAGATGATCGAGCGCAACCCCGAAGCGGGGGACCGCGAGGTCATCCTGAACGAAGCCCTGAGCTATCTCGAAATTCGCGCCGTTCTCCGGCCGGGCGAAGCCTTGCCCGAAGGGCCGCCGACGCCGATCTTCAGCCCGCTCGACGACACCCTCCGGCACGAGCTCGGCCTGCGGCTGCGTTACCCCTTCCAGATCGATACCCAAAGCTATGACCGGGAGGTCGGGGTAAGTGTCCAGCTGCCGGAAGGCGTGCTTGCGGTTGTCGCTCCGCGCAAGCGTCTCTTCAGCTCGACAACCTACGTCTTTATCCTGTGGATGGTCGGCGTCTCCCTCATTCTTTTTGCGATCGCGACGGTCTTCATGCGCAACCAGGTGCGCCCGATCCGCCGGCTGGCGCTGGCCGCTGACCGCTTTGGGCGCGGCCTCGACGTACCGGACTTCCGGCCGGCCGGTGCCCTTGAGGTCCGCCAGGCGGCCAGCGCCTTCAACGTCATGCGCGAACGCATCCAGCGCCAAATTTCCCAGCGCACGGAAATGCTGGCCGGTGTTTCCCATGACCTGAGAACCCCGCTCACGCGGATCAAGCTTCAGCTCGCCATGTTGAAGGACGGCCCAGACGTTGCGAACCTGCGGGCCGACGTCGCCGATATGGAAACCATGCTGGAAGGCTATCTCGCCTTCGCCCGCGGCGAGGGAGGCGAAGCGCCGACCAGAGTCGATCTCGCCCCGCTCCTTCGCGAGGCGACGGAGCAGGCGCGGCGGGAGGGGATCGTCATCGATCTCCACATCGAAGGGGAAATGATCCTGCCACTTCGACGCGACGCCTTCCGGCGCGCGCTTGCCAACCTGATCTCGAACGGCGTGCGTCACGCCACCCATATCGCGGTCCGTGCCGGGCGGCGGAAAGACGATGTCGTCATCACGATCGACGACGACGGCCCGGGCATTCCAGCGGACAAGCGCGAGGCGGTCTTCCGCCCCTTCTATCGCCTGGACACCTCGCGCAACCGCGAGACGGGTGGCGTTGGGCTTGGCCTTTCGATCTGCCGGGATATCCTCCGGGGCCACGGCGGAGAGATTGCGCTCGACGATTCCCCGCTTGGCGGTTTGCGTGTCCGCCTGCGGCTGCCGCTGGATACCGCCCAAAAAGAATGAGGCCGCCGGCAAGCCGGCGGCCTCTAATCTTGCGTCGAAAAGCGACCTAGGTTAGGCGGCCTTCACGGACGACTTGCCGACGGTGGCTGCCTTTGCCGCCTTGGTAGCGCCCTTCGCCTGCTTTTGCACGGCGTTGCGGACCTCACCCAAGCTTTCTGCCACGCGCTTCTCGAAGACGTGGAAAATCGCGTTGGTGGATTTCGCCGTCAAATCGGCCATTTCGTTGAGATCGGCGAGCGTCTCTTCGAAAAGGTCCTTCGCCAGATCAACCTGCTTCACCGCCTTGTCCTCAAGCGCTTCGGCTTCGAACACCGCGGTTGCCCCCTTCGTGCAACAATCGAAGCACTCCTTGACGAGTTCCGCTTGGCGTTTCGCCAGAGTCTGCGCCCCGTCGAAAGCCAGCTGACTTAGGGTCGTCATGGCTTCCAGATTCTTGCGCTGGCTAACCAGCACCGCTTCGATATCGAATTCCGGGAAACGGAAATCGCCGAAAAGTTTCGTCACATCCGTATTACGGAAATCGCCGAAAAGTTTCGTCACATCCACGTTGGTAAACGGGTACATCTTTTCCATCTCAATCACCTTGCGTTCCTTTCAACGATCCGCCAAATCCGAAGGCGTCTGACCGTCATGTTGCGATATGTTGCATTGCACAATTCAGGGGAGAATATGCGCCCCCGAATGATGGGCGTCAAGAATTTTTTGCACTGCACAAAAACTGCGGAATTACGAGCCTTTCCGGCCGTCTTTCCTAGTCGCCAAGCTCGCGGGAACGGCGGACGGCGGCGGCGACGGCCCGCTCGAGAAGAGCTTCCAGGGCATCGTCGGCGAGCAATTCGTCAACCGCCGCCGCCGTCGTACCGCCCGGGCTCGTCACATGCTGGCGCAACACTTCCGGCGCCTCGCTGGATTGGTCGAGAAGGCTGCCGCTGCCGGAAACCGTCGCCCGGGCAAGCCGCCAGGCAAGCGGTGCCGGAAGCCCCGCCTTGATGCCGGCCTTCGCCAGACATTCCGTGAACAGAAAGACATAGGCCGGACCGCTGCCGGAAACCGCCGTGACGAGATCGAGCAAGGCCTCCGCCGCAACCCACTCCACCTCACCGACCGCCGCCAGCAGCCGCTGGCAAAGCGCGCGAGATTCCGCATCAACTGCCGCGTTCGCGCAAGCCACCGTGATGCCGCGACGGATGGCGGCCGGCGTGTTCGGCATGGCGCGGACGAGCGCGGCTTCTTTTCCCAACCGCTTCTCGAAAAAGTCGATCCGCTTGCCGGCAAGGATCGAAAGAAAGACGGTGCCGGCATTCACGAACCGGCGATACCCGTCGATAAGGGCGGCGATCTCTTGCGGCTTTACAGCGAAGACGACAGCGGCCGGACGGAAGGCGGCCTCAATCGCCTGCACGGAAACGACCCTACGAAGCCCGGCGCGATGGTGAAAAGCCCCGGCTGGGTTCGGCTCGACGACAACGATCCGTTCGGGAGCTGCGCCTTGCGCCAGCCAGCCGTCGAGCATGGCGCCACCCATCCTGCCGCAACCAACGAGGAGAACCGGCCCTTCCGCCAGCATGCCCGCACCCGGCCGTGCTTAGGCTTCGCCGATGGTGTCGAGCATGGCGAGCTTAAGGGCTTCCGCCGGTTCCTTGTCTCCCCAAAGCACGAATTGCAACGCCGGGTAGATGCGATCGCACTCGATCAGCGCCGTTTCCGTCAGATCCTCGATCTGCTCGGAACTCGCCCCGCGGATGCCGCGCAAGGGCAGCGTGTACCGAAACATCGGCAAGCCGTCCTCCGACCACATATCGAAGTGCCCCAGCCAAAGCCGTTCATTGGCCGACGTCAGAAGCTCGGCGACCAGACGGCGTTTCGGCAGCGGCACGCGAAGATCCATCGCGCAGGAAAAATGCAGGGCGTCGGCTTCCCGCCGCCAGGCGAAGTAAAGGTTGAGATCGCACCAGCGGCCCGGCACGTCGGCGGAAAGCTCTTCGCGGCTGGCGCGGCGGAAAAGCATGTCGCGGTGAACGAGAAAATCCTCGATGAGGTCGAGCGGATTTGCTGGACGCTGCTTGATGGTCGCGGAAGCCAAGGACATGGCGACGCCCCCCCAGGAAAGCGGATGGAAGCCCCCGCCGTTTTGATCGGACGGAGAGAGGGCCAGAGAACACGAGATATGGTGTATTGACCCTCCTTAATACACTATGGAGGCCAAATTGCCAGAATGTCTTACGTCATGCAAGCCAGGAGTGGGCGGGATGCCCCGACTTTCGTTTTGCCCCCCCGAAAGCGGAGGGAATCACCCTTGCCGTCTTACTTCTTTTCCGTGGCTTGGCCGAGAGCGGCCTCAAGAGCGGCGAGACGCTTCTCCAGAGCTGCCTGCCCGGCTTGCGCCTTGGCCGCCATCTCCTTCACCGCGTCGAATTCTTCACGGGTAACGAGACCCCGATCCGCCAGCAGACGGTCCAGCCGCTGCCGCACGAAATCCTCCGTTTCCCGCCGGAGCGCGGAAAGCGCCGAGAGCGCCCCAAGGGCGCCGCGGGCAAGGCCGTCGAAGGGGCGGGTTCCGGAATCCATGTTTCAATCCTCCGTTGGTGCCGCGTCGCGTACAGTCTAACATGAGTATAGCGCGATTGCGGCGGGCAAGCCTTAGGCCCTATAAGGGAAAAATCCAAAGGATAGCGGCATGATTCTCGTGACGGGTGGGGCCGGTTTCATCGGCTCGAACTTGCTGGCCGGCTTCGAGGCGCAAGGGGTCGGAGGACTCATCGCTTGCGACCATCTGGACGGCAGGGAAAAATGGCGAAACCTCGCCAAGCACAACCCGGACGACATCGTCCCCCCGGAAGCCCTGCCCGCCTTCCTCGACGACCACCGCGGCCAGGTGGAGGCCATCTTTCACCTCGGCGCCATCTCGGACACCACCGAGATGGATACGGAACGCCTGCTGGAAACGAATTTCCGCCTTTCCGTCACCTTATGGGAACGCTGCGCGAAGGAGGGCATCCGTTTTTTCTACGCTTCCTCCGCCGCCACTTATGGCGACGGCTCGCAAGGTTTCGACGACGACGGTTCGCCGGAAGCGCTCGCCTTGCTTCGGCCGCTCAACCCTTACGGCTGGAGCAAGCATCTCTTCGACCAGCACGTCGCCAAGGTCATCCGTAACGGCGAGCCGGAACCGCCCCAATGGGCCGGCGTCAAGTTCTTCAATGTTTACGGCCCGAACGAATACCACAAGGGACGCCAGAAAAGCGTCGTCGCCCAGATGTTCCCGGACGCCAAGGCGGGAAGGCCGGTACGTCTTTTCCGCTCCCACCATCCGGATTACCCGGACGGTGGCCAGCTTCGCGATTTCCTGTGGGTCGGCGACAGCGTCGATGCCCTTCTGTGGCTTTACGCGCACCCGGCGGTGAACGGCCTTTTCAACCTGGGTTCGGGCAAGGCGCAGAGCTTCCTCGACGTCGCCCACGCCCTGTTCGCCGCCCTCGGGACACCGCCGAAGATCGAGTTCATCGACACGCCGGAAGAAATCCGCGACCGCTATCAGTATTTCACCCAAGCCGAGATGGCGCGCCTTCGCCAGGCCGGCTACGGCCAGCCTTTTCTCTCTGTCGAGCAAGGGGTTTTTCGCTATGTCCGGGAATATCTGGACACGGCGGATCCCTACCGCTAGGAGGCTTCAAGGATGTTGCCCGCGCTCATTTTCCCCGCCATAGACCCCGTTCTCGTTTCCTTCGGTCCGGTTGTGATCCGGTGGTATGCGATGGCCTACGTGGTGAGCCTCCTGCTGGGCTGGTGGTACGTGCGGACCCTGGCCGCGAAACCGCCGACGACGATGACACCGCGGGACACCGACGATTTGCTGCTGTGGGCGACCTTCGGCGTCCTGCTCGGCGGGCGGCTGGGCTACGTTCTCATCTACAACCTGGATTTCTACCTGGCCCATCCAATGGAAATTCTGGCCGTGTGGCGCGGCGGCATGTCCTTCCACGGCGGCCTCGCCGGCGTGCTGATCGCGCTGGCGCTTTTCTGCCGATGGCGAAAACTTTCCTTCCTGGCGGTCGGCGATCTGGTTGCCTGCGCCACTCCGATCGGTCTTTTCTTCGGCCGCCTGGCGAATTTCATCAATGGCGAGCTTTACGGCCGGGCGACGGACATGCCGTGGGGGATGGTCTTTCCAACCGGCGGGCCGCAGCTCCGCCATCCCAGCCAACTCTATGAAGCGCTGCTCGAAGGGGTGGCGCTCTTCCTTCTTCTTTTCCTCTTGCACCGTTTCACGCGGGCGTCCCGGCACCCGGGGCTGCTTGGCGGTGTTTTCATGAGCGGCTATGGAATCGCCCGCTTCGGCGGCGAATATTTCCGCCAGCCGGACACCCAAATCGGCCTCCTAGGGCCGGGGCTGACGATGGGCCAGATTCTTTCCGTGCCGGTCCTGCTGGCCGGCATTGCCTTGTTGCTGTGGGCATGGAGAAGGCGGCCCATCTGAACCCGCTTGCCCGCTTGCTCCGCCGACGTATCGAACGCGGCGGCCCTATTTCGCTTGCCGAATACATGGCGCTGGCGCTTGGCCATCCCGAGTACGGCTATTACCGCACGCACGACCCCTTGGGCGCAGCCGGCGATTTTACGACAGCGCCAGAGATAAGCCAGATCTTCGGCGAGCTTCTCGGCGGCTGGTGCGCCGTCGTCTGGGAGGCGATGGGATCACCGGCGCCGGTCCTTCTCGTCGAGCTTGGCCCCGGGCGCGGCACGCTGATGGGGGACGCGCTGCGCGTCGCCCGCCTCAAGACGGGCTTCGAAGCCGCCGTTCGGCTGCACCTCGTCGAGACGAACGAAACGCTCCGGCGCGCCCAACAAAAGGCCCTCGCCGCCTTCCAACCCACTTTTCACAACACGTTCGCCGATCTGCCCGAGGGGCCGCTTCTGCTGCTCGCCAATGAGTTTTTCGATGCCCTCCCGGTTCGCCAGTTCGAACGCACGGCGGGCGGTTTCCGCGAACGGCTCGTCACCTTTTCGGAAGCCGACAGCACCTTCCGCTTCACGCTGGCGAAGGGGATGACCCCGCCGCAGCAAATCCCCGCCCGTTTGCACGCATGCGCGCCTGGAAGCGTCGTCGAGATTTCGCTACCCGCCCTTTCCCTCGCCCACGAAATCGGCCGGCGGGTCGCCGCCTTCGGCGGGGCGGCCCTTGCCCTCGACTACGGTTCGGACCTGTCGAAGCCCGGGGCAACGTTCCAGTCCGTGCGGGAACATCGCCGCCACGACCCGCTCGACCGCCCGGGCGAGGCGGACCTCTCGGCCCATGCCGATTTCGAATCCCTCGCCGAGGCCGCCCGCCAAGCCGGGGCGCGGGCGACGGCCATCCTGCCCCAGGGGCTCTTCCTGGAACGTCTTGGCATGCATGCCCGCGCCGAACACCTGATCGCGCGGGCGGACGACGAAGCAGCGGAACGCATCCGCACCGCCTGCCGGCGCTTGATCGCGGCGGAGGAAATGGGCACCCTTTTCCGGGCGCTTGCCATTGCCCACCCCGATTTAACCACGCTTCCCGGCTTTGACGATGGCGCGTAGGGTTCCATGCTGACGCATTTTCTCCTTAATCGGTTTCCCCGCGTTTCCCATGCCTTCTTCACCCGCGAAGGCGGCGCCAGCGAAGGCATCTACGCCTCTCTCAACTGCGGCCCCGGTTCACGCGACGCGCCGGGCCGCGTGCAGGAAAATCGAAGACGGGCGATGGCGGCCTTCGGGCTTTCCGGCGAACAACTTGCAACGGCGCGGCAGGTGCATGGAAAGACCGTGTTCCGCGTCGAGCAGCCTTGGGAGGCAGCTGGCGCACCGGAAGCGGACGGGCTTGTTACGAACGTCGCCGGGATTGCTCTCGGCATTCTCACCGCCGACTGCGCGCCGGTGCTGCTGGCGGATATGGAAGCCCGCGTCATTGGCGCCGCCCACGCCGGCTGGCGGGGCGCGAAGGGTGGCGTGCTGGAAGCCGTGGTCAGCGAGATGACACGCTTGGGGGCGGAGGCTTCCCGCATTGCCGCCGTCATTGGGCCTTGTATCGGCGCCGGCTCCTACGCGGTGGGCCCGGAGTTCCCGGTGCCCTTCCTGGCGGAGGACGCCGCCAACGCCCGCTTCTTCGTGGCAGGCGAGGAAGGCCGTTTGCGATTCGATCTTGGGGCCTATGTTGAATCGCGGCTCGGCAAGGCCGGTGTCGCCAGCGTGGCGCGGGTCGAGGCGGACACCTGCCGCGAGGCGACGCGTTTCTTTAGCTACCGCCGCTCGCTTTGGAACGGCGAGCCGGATTACGGCCGGGCGCTTTCCGCCATCGCGCTTAGGGAAGAAGAAGGCTAGGCCCGATGCCGCATCTCGTCCACTTCCTGGCGTTTCTATCGGCGGGCATGGTTCTCGCCCTGCTTGCAAGCTGCGTGGTCTGACGTGCGGGCGAATCTCACCTTCCGGCTTTTTCTCGGCGGGCTCGGCCTTGGCCTGTTTGCCGCCTGCGGCACGCTCTCCGGCCCGTTCACGCCGGAAGCGCGCACGGACACCGAAAAAACCCAACTCTTCCCGCCCGAAGGGGCGGGCCTTTGGATGGCGGCTTTGCGCGGATTGCCGCCGCAATCGGCGGACCGTGTCAAGGACGCCCTGCTGGCGACGCTTGAGGCGGAAGGAATTCCGGCCAGCGCCGCCAACCGGAACCCAGCCAGCCTGCGCCTAGACGGCGAGGCGGAACGGACCGAGACGGCGCCCGGAACGGACCGCCTCGTGCTGCGCTGGACGCTGCGTTCGACGACCGGGGAGACGATCGGCACGATCGAGGAGGCAGAAACCCTTCCCGCCGCGGTTTGGGAAAGCGAGCCGCACCACCTCGAGGACATGGCCGGCGTGGCAGGCCGCAAGCTGGCCAAGCTCGCGCGCCGGGGCTGGACGGGCCAGCGGGTCTCCACCGTTGCCGTCCGGCCGGTGGACGGCGCGCCGAAGGACGGCCAGGAATTGCTCACCCGCGCGGTGCAGGCGGCGATCGCGCGCGCCGGCGTGCCGGTGTCCTTCGGCGAGGCGGAGCCGAACTTCGTCCTACTAGGCGAGATGCGGCTTGGCTCCGCGAGGGAAAGCCGCCAGCCGGTCGAGCTCGTCTGGACGCTGATCCGCCCCGATGGCGGGGCTATTGGCTCCTTTACCCAGCAAAACACTATTCCGGAAGGGCAGACGACCGGCACCTGGGGGGAGATCGCCCCCAGCATCGCTGCCGGCACGGCCGAAGGCGTCCTCGCCCTGCTCGAAGGCCTGCCCCGCGATAGGAGCGAAAATCCTTGAATTTCCCTGCTATCGGCCGGCGCCGTCTGGCCCCTTCTTCATTTACAAGGGCGGCGTTCCGCTGCTAGATTTCGCCCGCATTCGCGCGCGGGAGGCCGGGCCGGGCCGGAAGGCGCGGCAGGTGCGAGGAAATCCGTATGAAAGTAATCAGTTGCAACGCGAATCGGCCGCTCGCCGAAGCGATCTCGGCTTGGCTCCGGCTGCCGCTCGCCACCACCGAAATCCGCCGCTTTGCCGATAACGAGGTTTTCGTCGAGGTGCACGAGAACGTCCGCGGCGAAGACGTCTTCGCCATTCAGCCCACCTCCTACCCGGCAAACGACAACCTGATGGAGCTTCTGGTCACCCTGGATGCGCTTCGCCGCGGATCGGCCCAGCGGATCACCGCCGTCATCCCCTATTTCGGTTACGCCCGCCAGGATCGGAAGACCGGCCCGAGGACGCCGATCTCGGCCAAGCTGGTCGCCAACCTGATCGGGGTCGCCGGCGCCAACCGAGTGTTGACGCTCGACCTGCACGCCGCCCAGATTCAGGGCTTCTTCGATATTCCCGTCGACAACCTGTTCGCCGCCCCGGTTTTCGTGCACGACATTCGCGCAAACTACGACGGCAAGGACCTCACGATCGTTTCGCCCGACGTCGGCGGCGTGGTTCGCGCCCGCGCCATCGCGCGCAGGCTCGACGCCGACCTTGCGATCATTGATAAGCGGCGCGAACGCGACGGCGTTTCCGAGGTCATGAACATCATCGGCGAGGTGAAAGGCCAGCATTGTCTTTTGGTGGACGATATCGTCGATTCCGCAGGCACGCTTTGCAACGCCGCCGTCGCCCTGAAGGGAGCCGGCGCCGCGTCGGTCTCGGCCTACGCCACCCACGGCGTGCTTTCCGGCGAGGCGGCAAACCGGATCGAGGCCTCGCCGCTGGAAACGCTCGTCATAACCGACAGCATCCTGGCGACGGAAGGGCACACAAAAGCCAAAAAAATCCGTCAGATCTCGATCGCGCCGCTGCTGGCCGAGGCGATGCTTCGAATCAGTGAGGAAAGTTCCGTTTCCTATCTCTTCAACTAGCAAGAATGCGCGCGCCGGCACCCCTGGAGGCCGACGCCGCACAAGCCAAGACAAGGACAAGAAAGGAGAAGTTGGATGGCCGACATCGTTTCAAGCTTTAGCGCGGAAATCCGCGAACGGGCCGGAAAGGGGGCCGCCCGTGCCGATCGTCGCCTGGGCCACGTGCCGGGCGTGATTTACGGCAACAAGGAAAAGCCCGTCATGATCACGCTGGCGCCCCGGGATCTTAAGAAGGAACTCCATAAGCCCGGGTTTTTCACGCGACTTTTCGACGTCGATATCAACGGCGAAAAGCATCGCGTACTGCCACGCGACGTCCAGATACACCCCCTGACGGATGCCCCGCTTCACATCGATTTCATGCGCGTCACGGCGGACACGACCATTACGGTCGAGGTGCCGGTCATCTTCACGAACGAGGCGCTTTCACCCGGTATCAAGCGCGGCGGCGTGCTGAACATCGTCCGCCACGAGATCGAATTGATCTGCAAGGCGATGGAGATTCCCCATTCGCTTACGGTGAATCTGGAAGGCCTCGAGATCGGCGACGGCATCCACATCAGCGATATCCAGTTGCCCGCGGGTGTGCGGCCGACCATCGCCGACCGCGACTTCACCATCGCGACGATCGCCGCACCTTCCGTCCTCAAGACGGCGGAGGAAGAGAAGGCCGAGGCCGAAGCCGCAGCCGTAGCCGCAGCGGCAGCCGAAGCCGCGGGCGGCGAGAAACCCGAGGCCGGGGCCGAAGGCAAAGGTGAGGGCGAAGGCAAGGGCGAGGGCAAAGGGAAAGGCGACTAGGCGATTCCCGTCATGCTGCTTCTGGTCGGCTTGGGAAACCCAGGCTCGGAGTTCGCTGGCAACCGTCACAACGCCGGCGTCCTGGCGGTCGAGGCGATTGCGCGGCGCCATGGCTTCGGACCTTTCCGCCGGCGCTTCCAGGGGCAACTCGCGGAAGGAACGCTGGCCGGAGAAAAAGCCATGGCGCTTAAGCCCGAAACCTTCATGAACGATTCCGGAGAATCCGTCGCTGCCGCCGTTCGCTTCTACAAGCTTGCGCTTTCCGATGTCCTCGTCGCGCACGATGACATAGACCTAGCCCCCGGCAAGGTGCGCATAAAGCAAGGTGGTGGCGACGGCGGCCATAATGGCCTGCGCAGCATCGACCGGCATTTGGGCAAGGACTACCGGCGGCTGCGCATCGGCGTCGGCCATCCCGGCGCCAAGGACAAGGTCGCCGACTACGTGCTCTCGGACTTTTCCAAGGCGGACAAGGTAGTGCTTGACCCTCTGTTGGAGGCGATCGCCGAAGAAGCGGACCTTCTCGTCACCGACGAGAGTTTATTTTTAAGCCGCGTCGCCCTCGTCCTCCATCCGCCGAAGCGCAAAGACCCGCCCGCCGAGGTTGAAGGTGGGGTTTAACTGTGGCATCGTCGGCCTGCCAAACGTTGGAAAGTCTACACTTTTCAACGCGTTGAGCGCGACGGCCGCGGCCGAGGTCGCCAACTACCCCTTCTGCACGATCGAACCGAACGTGGGCCGCATCGCCGTGCCGGACCCAAGACTCGACGTCCTCGCAAAGCTTGCGAAATCCGTCAAGGTGGTGCCGACGAGCCTCGAATTCGTGGACATCGCCGGCCTCGTCCGCGGGGCCAGCCGGGGCGAGGGACTGGGAAACAAATTCCTGGGCAGCATCCGCGAGGTGGACGCCATCCTCCATGTCGTGCGCTGCTTTGAATCGGGAGACGTGACCCACGTCGAAGGCGGCGTTGATCCGGTCCGCGACGCCGAAACGGTAAACACCGAATTGATGCTGGCCGACCTCGAAAGCCTGGAACGGCGAACCGAATCCCTTGCCAAGAAGGCGCGCGGCGGCGACAAGGCGGCGCGGGAGGAACTCGATCTCGCAACCCGCGCGCTTGAGGTGCTGAAGAAAGGCGAACCCGCCTCCCGCGCCCCGATCGAGGCAGGCGAGGAGGCGCGTTTCCGACAGCTCAACCTGTTGACGGCGAAGCCCGTCCTTTACGTCGCGAACGTCGAGGAGACGGCAGCGGGAACGGGCAACGCCCACTCCGCGACCCTGGCGACTTACGCGAAGGGGCTTGGCGCCGAGTGCGTCACCATTTCCGCCGCCATCGAGGCGGAAGTGGCGGCCTTCGAAAGTGCCGCCGAGCGCGAGGACTTCCTCGCTACGCTCGGCCTCAAGGAAACCGGGCTGGCGCGCATCATCCGGACGGGCTACGCGCTGCTAGGCCTGCTCACCTTTTTCACGGCGGGGCCGAAGGAAACGCGCGCCTGGACGGTGACCAAGGGGGCGACGGCGGCCGAAGCCGCCGGCACCATCCACACGGATTTCGCGCGCGGCTTCATCGCGGCGGCAACCATCGCCTACGAGGACTTCGTGGCTTACGGCGGCGAACAGGGAGCCAAGGAAGCGGGGAAGCTGCGTCTCGAGGGGCGCGACTACCTCGTCAAGGACGGCGACGTCTTCCACTTCCGCTTCAACGTCTAGGACCGGCCGGCGGCCGGGGGCGGCCTTCCCGTGATGGCGGCCGCCGCGCCGTAGGTTTCAAACTTTTTAAGGACTTCCGCCATTTCGGCGTCCGAAAGGATCGCCGGCTCGCCCACCTGCAAGGCCTGCATGTACTGCTCGGCCAGCGCCTCCACCTCGACCGCGAGACCGAGGGCGCCTTCCAGCGTCCGCCCCAAGGCGAGGATGCCGTGGTTGGCAAGCAGGCAGGCGCGCAGGCCCCGGAGCGCGGCGACGGCATGATCGGATAGCGCCTGGCTGCCGAAGGTGGCGTAAGGCGCGCAGGGAATGACGCGCCCACCCGCCACCGCCACCATGTAGTGGAAGGCGGGGATTTCGCGGCGAAGGCAGGCGAGCGCCGTCGCGAAGATCGGGTGCGCGTGGAGGACGACGTTCGCCTCCGGCCGGGCCGCCAGGATGTCGCGGTGAAAGCGCCACTCGGAGGATGGTTCGCGGTGGCCCTGCGGCGTGCCGTCGAAGTCCATGGCGACGATGTCGGCCGGCGTCATGTCGTCCGGCCCGATACCGGAAGGCGTCACCAGGAAACGCCCGCCGGCGCGCGCGCTCAGATTGCCCGAACGGCCGCGGTTCAAGCCAAGCGCGACCATGCGCTTGACCGCGGCGACCATTTCCTCGCGCAAGCCGGCGTTTTCCATGGCACCCATCCGTTCCGTTACGCCGCCCGCGGGCGGTCGGGGTAGAGCCTCGCCAGGCCTGCCGCCGAAGCTTCTGTCACCCCGCGCTCGGTAATCAAGGCCGTCACCAGCCGGGCCGGCGTCACGTCGAAGCCGATGTTGCGGACGGGGCTTGCTTCCGGCGTCAGCCAGACGGTCGCGAGCCTGCCTTCCGCGTCGAGGCCGGTGACGGAGGCGACCTCCGCCGCCGCCCGTTCCTCGATCGGGATGGCGCTACCTTCGCCAAGCCGCCAGTCGATCGAGGTGCCGGGCAGCGCCACGTAGAACGGCAGCGCGTTGTCGCGGGCCGCCAGCGCCTTCAGGTAGGTGCCGATCTTGTTGCAGACGTCCCCCGTCGCCGTGGTCCGGTCGGTGCCGACGATGCAGAGGTCCACCTCGCCCCGCTGCATCAGATGCCCGCCGGCGTTATCGACGATCACGGTGTGGGGCACGCCGTGCTGGCCAAGCTCCCAGGCCGTGAGGCCGGCGCCCTGGTTGCGGGGGCGGGTTTCGTCCACCCAGACGTGGACCGGGATGCCGGCGTCGTGGGCGCGGTAGATGGGGCTGAGCGCCGTCCCCCAATCGACGGTCGCCAGCCAGCCGGCGTTGCAGTGGGTCAGCACGTGGACGGGCCCGCCGTCGCCGCGCCGCTTGTGGGCTTCGGCCAGCAGGGGCAGGCCGTGCCGGCCGATCGCTTCGTTCTGGGCGACGTCTTCGTCGCAAATGGCGGCGGCGCGCGCATAAGCGGCGGCGGCGCGCCTTTCCACCGGCAGATTTTCGAGATGCCCGCGCATGTCCTCAAGCGCCCAGCGCAGGTTGATCGCCGTCGGCCGGGTCGCCAGCAGCGTGGCGCACGCCTCGGCAAGGGCCGCGTCGGAAGCTACCTTTCGCATGGCAAGAGCCACGCCATAGGCCGCTGTGGCCCCGATCAGCGGCGCGCCCCTGACCCACATCTCGCGGATCGCGCGCGCCGCGTCCGCCAGCGATTCCAGCGCCACGCATTCGAAGCGGTGGGGAAGCTTCGTCTGATCGATGATGCCGACCGACCGACCGTCGTCGTTCAGCCAAATCGTCCGCCGGTGTTTTCCCTGAACCTTCATGGCACCTTCATGGGCCGGGGCCGCCTACCCCTTCAGCGCCCGCCCGATAATCGCCTCCAGCCGCTTCAGCATTGCCGGGTCGCGCGCCTCTTTCGCCGTGACGATGGCGGTATCGAGCGCCCGGTCGCACCCTTCCGGGCAGGCGCCGTCCTTCCCCGCGTAGGGCACGCAACGGCGGACAAGTTCACGGGCCTTGTCGGCGTTGGCGAAAAGGACGGCGAGGATCGCTTCGACCGTCACGCCGTCGTGGTCGGGATGCCAGCAATCGTAGTCGGTGACCATGGCAACACTTGCGTAACAGATCTCCGCCTCGCGGGCGAGTTTCGCTTCCGGCATGTTCGTCATGCCGAGAACGTCGAAGCCGGAGCGCCGGTAGAAAGCGGATTCCGCCAGCGTCGAGAATTGCGGGCCTTCCATCGCCAGATAGACGCCGCCGCGCACGCAGGGGATGCTGGCCTCCCGGCAGGCCTTCTCGACGCCGTCGCCAAGCCGTGCGCAAACCGGCTTCGCCATCGCGACGTGGGCGACAAGCCCCTTGCCGAAGAAGCTTTTCTCGCGGGCGAAGGTGCGGTCGACGAATTGATCTACGATGACGAAAGTGCCGGGGGAAAGCGCCTCGCGGAGGCTGCCGACGGCGCTCAAGGAGAGGATTTCCGTGACACCGGCGCGCTTCATCGCGTCGATGTTCGCGCGGTAGTTGATGTCCCCCGGTGAAAGCCGGTGGCCGCGCCCGTGGCGAGGCAGAAAAACCAGATCGCGCCCAGCCAGCTCGCCGCAGAAGAAATCGTCCGAGGGTGTTCCGAAGGGGCTTTCGACGCACGCCCAGCGCGCGTTCCTCAACCCCGCGATCTCATAGAGGCCGCTGCCGCCGATGATGCCGAGCGCGCCCGGCCCTTTCGTCTTCGTCATGACGCGCCCCCCTTATCGCCGGCCCCGGCAAAGGCATCCCGCCATTTTAGCGCGCCCGCCCCGTCAAAAAAAGCAGGGGCCGTCCAGATCTCCGAAAAAACCGGTTTTTTCTAATGGAGCTTCGACCAGATCCGCCGCTTCACGGCGTAGAGCATCGCGGTCAGCAGGAGCATGAAGAGCAGCACCTTGACGCCGAGGCTTTTCCGCTCCTCGAGCTCCGGCTCGGCCGTCCAGGCCAGAAAGGTGGTGACGTCTTTCGCCATTTGTTCGATCGAGGCGGGCGTGCCGTCCTCGTACTCGACGCCATCCTCGTAAAGCGGCTGCGGCATGGCGATCTGGTGACCGGGGAAGACGTGGTTGTAAGCCATGCCGTCCATCATCTCGACCCCTTCCGGCACTTCGTCCGAATAGCCGGTAAGAACGCCATAGAGGTAATCCGCACCCCCCTTGCGCGCCTTGACGACCAGGGAAAGGTCGGGCGGCAGGGAGCCGTTGTTTGCAAAGCGCGCCGCCTTTTCGTTCGGGAAGGGCGAGACAAAATGGTCGGAAAGCTTGGCGGGACGGGTGAACATTTCGCCTTCGTCGTTCGGGCCGTCGGTGACTTCTTTCTGGGCGGCGACCTCCTTCGCTTCGTCTTCCGTGAAGCCGACGTCCACCAGGTTCCGGTAGGCGACCAGCGAAAGCGAATGGCAGGCGGCGCAAACCTCCTGATAGACCTGATGGCCGCGGCGAAGCGCCGCCCGGTCGAAGCGGCCGAAGATCCCGTCGAACGACCATTCGTGCTTTTTATAGGTGGCCCCGCCCGCCGCCGCCGGCGTCGCGCCGACCAGCAGCAGGCCAAGCCCGAACAGACCGAGAAGAAGAAAGCCGCGTTGCGCGCGCATGGCCCTACCCCTTTCCGCCGGTGACGGCGGCAGCGATGCTTTCCGGCAAGGGCCGGGTTCTTTCGAACCTGCCCAGCAGCGGAACGATGACGAGGAAATGCGCGAAATAGTATGCGGTCGCCACCTGGCCGATCAGGACGAATGCGCCTTCCGGCGGGTTCGCACCGATCCAGCCCAGCACGAAGCAGTCGACCAGGAACAGCCAGAAGAACTGCTTGTAGAGAGGCCGGAAGCGCGCCGAACGCACCTTCGAGCGGTCGAGCCAGGGCAGCACGAAAAGAATCAGGATCGAGCCGAACATCGCAACGACGCCGCCCAGCTTGTCGGGAATGGCGCGCAGGATCGCGTAAAAGGGCAGGAAGTACCATTCCGGCACGATGTGCGGCGGGGTGGCCATCGGGTTGGCGGGGATGTAGTTGTCCGGCTCGCCGAAGAAATTCGGCGCAAAGAAGACGAACGCAAAATAGACGGTCAGGAACAGGCCAAGACCGAAATAGTCCTTCGCCGTGTAGTAAGGATGGAAGGGGATGCTGTCCTGCGGCCCCTTCATGTCGATACCCAGGGGGTTGTTCGACTTCACGGTGTGCAGCGCCCAGATGTGCAGGACGACGACGCCAACGATGACGAAGGGCAACAGGTAGTGCAGGGCGAAGAAGCGATTTAGCGTCGGGTTGCCGACGGAGAAACCGCCCCACAGCCAGGTGACGATATCGTTGCCCACCCAGGGAAAGGCCGAGAACAGGTTGGTGATGACCGTCGTTCCCCAGAAGCTCATCTGGCCCCAGGGCAGCACGTAACCCATGAACGCCGTCGCCATCATCAGGAGAAGAATAACGATGCCGAGCCACCACAGAATCTCACGCGGCGACTTGTAGGACCCGTAGTAGAGGCCGCGGAAAATGTGGATATAGACGGCGATGAAGAACATCGTCCCGCCGTTCATGTGAAGGTAGCGAAGCAGCCAGCCGTAGTTCACGTCGCGCATGATGCGCTCGACGCTGTTGAAGGCGTAATCCACGTGCGGCGTGTACTGCATGGCAAGCACGACGCCGGTGACGATCATGATGACCAGCGTGATGCCGGCAAGCGACCCAAAGTTCCACCAGTAGTTCAGGTTCCGCGGCGTCGGGTAATCCACCAGCGAATGCCGCGTGAAGGCGATGATCGGCAGGCGATCCTCGATCCATTTTCCCAGCCCTTTGTCCGGTGCAAGCATGCGCCCCCTAGCCTATCCGAATCAGCGTGTCGTCGAGAAAAACATAGGGCGGCACGGCCAGATTCTTGGGCGCCGGCCCCTTACGGATGCGGCCAGAGGTGTCGTAGTGCGAGCCGTGACAGGGGCAGAACCAACCGTTCCAGTCGCCGTGCGGATCGGACGCCTTCTGGCCCAGCGGGATGCAGCCGAGATGGGTGCAGATCCCGACCAGAATCAGCCATTCAGGCCTTTCCGCCCGCGCCGAATCGGGCTCGGGGTCGCGCAAAGCGCTCGCGTCCACATCTTGCGCCGCCGCGATCTCGGCCGCCGTGCGATGCCGGATGAAAACCGGCTTGCCGCGCCATTGGAGCGTGATCGCCTGCCCCTCGGCGATCGGAGAAATGTCCACTTCCGTCGAGGAGAGCGCCAACACGTCGGCGGACGGGTTCAGACTGCGGATGAAGGGCCAGGCGGCTAGCGCCGCTCCCGCCGCGCCGACGGCGCTGGTGGCGAGAATCAGGAAATCCCGGCGTTCGCCGTTTGCCTTTGCGCTCGCCTTCTTTTTGGCTTTTGCCTTAGCTGCCATGAATCGCGCGTGCCGTTGCTTTGCTTTGGGTTGACGTCAACTGTGACAGGGATTGAGGAAGAACCGACCGATTGGCTGAACCGTCTTTCTGCGTTTCGCGGAGAAAAGCGTCGTATCCGCGTTTCCGTACCGGTGGCCCACGGGTATACTAAAATTTCAACGTCTTGCAAAGCCCCACGCAACCGCATGCGCCTTGCCCTCTACGAACCGGACATTCCCCAAAACGTGGGCGCCTTGCTCCGGCTTGGCGCCTGCCTGGGCGTCCCCCTCGACGTGATCGAGCCTTGCGGCTTCGTTTTCGACGACCGCAGGCTCAAGCGCGCCGCGCTTGACTACCTGGACAAGGCCGCGCTTACGCGGCACCCCTCGTGGGACGCGTTCCTCCAGGCGCGAGAGGGAAGGCTGGTGCTGCTTTCCACGAAGGCGGAAATCCTCTATACGGACTTCGCCTTTCGCGAAGACGACATCTTGCTCGTCGGACGCGAAAGCGCGGGCGCGCCGGAGACCGTCCACACAACCGCCGACGCCAGGCTCAAGGTGCCGATGCGGGCGGGCTTGCGGGCGCTGAACGTCGCCCTCGCCGCCGCCTTGGTGCTGGGCGAGGCGCTCCGCCAGACGAAGGGATTTCCAGGAGGGAACGCATGACCGATCGGGAAGACCGCAAAGCCTGCGCCAGCGCCTGGTTCGAAGAGATCCGCGACGCCATCTGCGCGGCTTTCGAACGCCTCGAGGACGACCTCGAAGGCCCCGGCCGAGACCTTCCGCCGGGCCGTTTCGAACGCAAGGCATGGCGGCGCGAAGGCGGCGGCGGCGGCGAGATGGCCGTCCTCAAGGGCCGCGTCTTCGAGAAGGTGGGCGTCAACGTCTCGACCGTGTTCGGTGAGTTCTCGGAAGAGTTCCGCAAGGAGATTCCCGGGGCGGCGTCTGCCCCCACCTTCTGGGCAAGCGGAATTTCCCTGGTGGCGCACATGCGCTCGCCCCGCGTGCCGGCCGTGCATATGAACACGCGTCATATCGTGACGACGAAGGGCTGGTTCGGCGGCGGCAGCGACCTGACGCCGATCATCCCGGACGCCAGCGACACGGCAACTTTCCACGCCGCCCTGAAGGCGGCCTGCGACCGCCACGATGCGGGCTATTACCCACGCTTCAAGCAAGAATGCGACCGTTACTTTTATCTGAAGCACCGCGGGGAGGCGCGCGGTGTCGGCGGCATCTTCTACGACTACCTCGACACCGGCGATTGGGAGAAGGATTTCGCCTTCACGCAGGACGTCGGCCGGGCGTTTCTCGAGGTTTACCCGGCCATCGTCCGCCGCCACATGAACGAAAGCTGGACGGAGGAGGAGCGCGCGTTTCAACTGATGCGGCGCGGGCGCTACGTCGAGTTCAACCTGCTCTATGACCGCGGCACCCGTTTTGGGCTGATGACCGGCGGCAACGTCGAGGCGATCTTGATGTCGCTGCCGCCGGTTGTTACCTGGCCTTAAGCGCCTTCGCCTGGGCGAGACACGCCGCGCGCGAAGGCGCGAAGTCCTGCCCGACCCACCAGGCCTCGACGTCTTCCAGAAGCTTGCCGAGCTCCGGCCCCGGCTTGAGCCCGAGCGCAAGCAGGTCCTTGCCCTTGATCGGCAGGGTTTGCGGTTTCCAGGCCTGAGCTTCCGCGATGGCGGCGCGATAGCGAGCTTCGCCGGCACCGTCCCGCGCCCAGTGCAGAAGCGCTAAATCGATGACGCGCACGCCCCCTTCCCGGTAAAGGGCGGCGCGCACGGCTTTGCGATCCAAAAACTTGCCGCTGTCGATCGGGTTGGCGACGAGCCCGATCAGGCGGTGCTTTTCCGCGTTCGAGAGCTTGAGCCGGACGGCGACCGCCGCCGCCCCGCCCTTGAGCAGGCTCGCAAGCCGGCGGATGGCGTGCCCCCCCACCGTTTCCGTCTCGCAATTGATGAGGGCGGCAAGCGTTTCCACCTCCGTCGCCTCCGCAAGCACGTGGCCGAGGACGCCCGCTTGCGCCATGAGCCCGATCACGGCGGGCGAACGCTCCGAATCGAGCAGCCGCAAAAGCTCCGCCCGCACGCGCTCGCCGGAAAGATTGGGCAGAAGGTGGGCGAGTTCCGTGCAGGCCCGAAGCGCTTCCGCATCCGGCGGCGGTTTCCCGTATTCCGCATAGAAACGAAAGAAGCGCAGGAGACGCAGCACGTCCTCCCGGATGCGCGCTTTCGCCTCCCCCACGAAACGGACGCGGCCTTCGCGCAAGTCCGCCATGCCGGCGAAGGGATCGAAGAGCGTACCGTCGGCGTCGCAAAAAAGGGCGTTCATCGTGAAGTCGCGGCGGGCGGCGTCTTCCTTCCAGTCGTCCGTGTAACGAACCTTGGCGTGCCGACCGTAGGTTTCGACGTCGCGGCGAAGCGTCGTGATTTCAAAGGGCTTGTGGTTGACGACCGCCGTCACCGTGCCGTGGGCGATGCCGGTCGGTATGGCGTGGATGCCGGCCGCCTTCAAGAGCTCGAGCACGCGTTCGGGCGGCTCGGTCGTCGCGATGTCAATGTCGCGGACGGAACGCCCCAAAACGGCGTCCCGAACGCAGCCGCCGACGAAACGCGCCACCGCCCCCTTCGCCGTCAACGCCTGCAGGACGGCCTCGGTTTCCGGCGCCGTCATCCAGGGCTGCACGTTCATCTTCGCGTGCGGCTTCACGACTTGCCTTCCGCCTCACTTGCAGAGGACTTCGCAGAGATTTCGAAGCATCCCGGCCGTCGCCCCCCAGATGTACCGATCCCCGAACGGAATCGCATAGTAGTGGGCGGCCCGGCCGGCGTATAGGCGTTCGTGCCGGACGTAGTTCGCGGGTTCAAGCAGGAAGCGGAGCGGCACCTCGAAGACGTCGGCGACCTCGAAGCGGTCCGGCACGAGCGGAAAGGGTGGCCGGAGCAACCCGACGACGGGGGTAACCTCGAAGGCGGTGCGCGTGAGGTAGGTGTCGAGCCGGCCCACGATCTCGACGTGCTGGGCGGGAATGCCGAGTTCCTCCTCCGTCTCACGGAGCGCGCCGGTTTCGGGGTCGGCATCCGTCGTCTCAAGCCGGCCGCCGGGAAAACTGATCTGGCCCGCATGCACGTGCAGATGATCCGTCCGCTGGGTGAAAAGAACCGTCATTTCCCTCACCCGCTCGATCAGCGGCACCAGCACGGCGGCCGGCGTCCACGGCGTCTTGGGCTTCAAATGGGGCGAAAGCACGTGGTCGCCGCGAAAGAGATCGGGCTTCGTCTTCGGCCGATAGTCGGCAAGCCTTTCCCGGACTCGACCGCGCACGGCGTCTATTCCGAGATCGGGCTCAAGGGAAAGAAAGCGTTCTCGCTCCATACGCCGAGGGTCTTCCTCCTGGTGTAGTCTTCCTCGACCCCGCGTTCGACGAGGTCGTAATAAACGGCGCGCGTGATCAGCGCCTCCAGCCGATCGCGCACCAGGATATAGGGTTTCGGCTGGCGCGTTTTCGGGTCTTCAATGACCCAAAGCGGGTGGTCCGGCCCCGCCTTGATCCAGTCGTCCACGTTCGTGCGAAAACGCAGCACCTGCCCCCGCCCCGTGCCCGAAACGGCAAGCTC
This sequence comes from Pseudomonadota bacterium, assembly GCA_040752895.1. Lineage (NCBI taxonomy): Bacteria > Pseudomonadati > Pseudomonadota > Pseudomonadota bacterium. Next base: position 105,281 of record JBFMHN010000004.1, on the reverse strand, counting down.
GACCGCCGTGAAAGGCGCGTCCTCGACCTCGATGCGGCCCTTCTCGACCGGCGTTTCCAGCCAGTAGGCCCCGGCCACGTCCCTTTTCAGCACGGTCGCGAAAAGGCGGACGAGGGGCTTTCGCGTGATGGCGGAGCCCTCGTAATACCAGGTGCCGTCGCGGCCGATGCGTATCCCGAAGGCGTCAGCACCCTTTGGCGCCGGCCGGATTCTTGCCGCCGTAAGCCGATTGTCTTTCATCGCAGTCCTCGCACGGGCGAGACTATACTTCCTTCACGTTACGTCTTTATAACGTAAGCATCCCGCGAACAAAGACGAGCGGAAACGCAAGGCCCATGGGCGTGGAAAACCTGCCGCACGAACGCCCGGCCACCGCCGGGTTTGTCCTACGGACGCTGCCGGAAAGCCGGGACCTCTTGCCGCTGCACGCACGCCGGCCGGAACGCTACCCCTTCTTTCTGGAAAGCGCCGCGCCGGGCGGGCCACGGTCCCGCTACGACATCCTCTTCGCCTTTCCGGGCGAGCAACTCGTCCTCGAAAAGCTGGGCGCCCTGGAAGACGGTTTTCTCGGCCTTCTGGATCGCCGTTTCCGGGCCGAACGCAGGCCGCGGGAAGAAGGGGCCGGCCTTCCCTTCACCGGCGGCTGGTTTCTCTATTTGGGGTACGAGCTGGCCGCCGAGGTCGAGCCTACACTTCGCTTGCCCGCCGCCGGGGACGGCTTTCCCATCGCGCTTGCCGCGCGCATTCCGGCCGCCATCCTGTGCGACCGCGAGAAGGGCGAGACCCATTTCGTCGCGGAAGCCGCCTCGGCCCATCTTCTCGATCGGCTCGCCGCCGACTTCGAGGAAGCGAAGGCCTCGCCGTCCCCGCCCGCCGGCAGCGGGCCTTTGCTTGCCGCACCTCTCTTCGAGGAACGCGCCGAAACCTATCTGGACGGCATCCGGCGGGTGAAGGATTACATCGCGGAAGGCGACGTCTTTCAGGTGAACCTCTCGCGAAACTGGGCGGGCCGGCTGGCCGGCGACCCGTCGCACGCCGAGATCTACGCCCGGCTCCGGGAACGGAACCCCTCCCCCTTCGCCGGCCTCGTCCGCTTTGGCGAGAGAGCGATCTTGAGTTCCTCGCCCGAGCGCCTCATCGAGCGCCGCGGACCCCTTCTCCGGACCCGCCCCATCGCCGGCACGCGGCCGCGGGGGGAAGACGCCGCAAGCGATCGCGCGAACGCGCAAAACCTTCTCGCGCACCCGAAGGAGCGCGCCGAACACATCATGCTGATCGACCTCGAGCGAAACGACCTCGGCCGGGTCGCCGTGCCGGGAAGCCTCCGCGTGGACGAGTTCATGATGGTCGAATCCTACGCCCACGTCCACCACATCGTCTCGAACATAGAGGGCCGCGTGCGGGCGGATGCGACGCCTGGCGCGATCATCCGCGCCGCCTTCCCCGGCGGCACGATCACCGGCTGCCCGAAGGTGCGCTGCATGGAGATCATCGCCGAGATCGAAGGAAAGGGCCGCGGCCCCTACACCGGCGCCATTGGCTACCTCGACCGTAACGGCGACATGGACCTGAACATCCTGATCCGCTCGATCCTGCGGGACGGGAACCGGGTCTCGATCCGCACCGGCGCCGGCATCGTCGCCGATTCGGTGCCGGCGCGCGAGGTGCTGGAAACCCGCGACAAGGCGCGCGGCATGATCCGCGCGCTGACCGGATGACGCGCGCGGACTCCAAGACGCTGGTGAACGGGCGGACGGCCGAGGTCGTTCCGATCGACGACCGTGGCTTCCGCTATGGCGACGGCGTGTTTGAGACGATCGCCGTCCGCAACGGCGCGCCGGAATTCTGGCTCCGCCATCTGCAGCGGCTTCGACAAGGGGCGGCGCGCCTTGGGATCGCCGCGCCGGCCGGAAGCCAACTGGCGGAAGAAGCAAAACGCCTGCTCGAGCCCGCCTGCGAGGGCGTGCTTCGCATCTGGCTGACGCGGGGTCGAACCGACGCAGGCAAGCCCGAAAGCCCCGAGCCTACCCGCGTCCTGCGGCTAAGCCCCTTTCCCAACCTGCCCGACGTGGCGGAAAAAGGGGTGCGTGCGCGCCTTTGCCAAACCCGTCTCGGCCGCAACCCCGCCTTGGCCGGGATCAAGCATATGAACCGGCTCGAACAGGTGCTGGCGGCAAGGGAATGGACGGACACGGCAATCGCCGAAGGCCTGATGCTGGACACCGACGGCAATCTCGTCGAGGGCACCAAGACGAACGTCTTCTTCGTGAACGGGGAGCGGCTTCTCACGCCGGAACTCCGCGCGGCGGGCGTCGCCGGCGTCCTGCGCGAGGTTGTTCTGGAAGAAGTGGCGGGCCTCAAACTCACGGTCGAGGTCCGGCCCATTGCCCTGGCCGAGGCCCTTGGCGCCGAAGCCTGCTTCCTCACCAACAGCCTCATTCACCTGTGGCCGGTTTGCGCGCTGGAGGAACGGCGCTACGCTATTCCCCCTCTCCTGCAAGCGCTGGCCGCCCGGGTGCGGGCCCTGGCCGAGGCCGAAAGCGGGTTTTGAAGGCGGCGGGTCCGGGGCTTGCCGGAAGCACCCGGCCGGCTCCATGATGGCGGCGGGGGTATCTTTCGCGTCAAAGACCCGAGAAAGGTTGGACCATGAACAAGCTATTCATACCGGCGCTTGGCGGGCTTTACGAAAAGCTCGCTTGCACCAGCTACCCTTTGATCCGCATCACGACCGGCCTCTTCCTGATGCCGCACGGGGCCGCCAAGCTGTTCGGCTGGTTCGGCGGCAACCCGGAAAAGACCGCCGAGTTCTTCGGCAAAGTCGGGATCGAGCCCGCCATGCCGATGGTCATCGCGGCCGGCAGCGTCGAGTTTTTCGGCGGGCTTCTGCTCGTCCTCGGCCTCTTCACCCGGCCGGCGGCGGCGGCCGTCTTCGTGCTGCTCGCCGTCGCGGTCGAGCGCGTGCACCTGGCGAACGGCTTCTTCATCTATAACGGCGGCTACGAGCACGCCATGATGTGGGCGTTTTTCGCGCTCGCCATCCTTTTCCGGGGCAGCGGCAAATTTTCGGTTGACCAGTCCATCATCGGCAAGGAATTTTAGGGGCACGTTCCCGCCCACGGAATCGCGGAGACCCTCGTTGGCCTCGGGCCAAAAGGGAAATGCGGCGGCGCACGCCTCGAAAAAAGGAGAAAGCATGGACCTCGATCTCAAAGGCAAGTCCGTCATCGTTACCGGCGGCGCTTCGAACATTGGGCGTGCCATCACGCTTGGTTTCGCGAAGGAAGGGGCGAAGATCACCATCGCCGATATCGAAACCACCCACGCGGAAAAGGTCGCGGGGGAGGCGCGCAAACTGGGTGCGGCCGACGTTCAGGTGATCCAAACCGATGTCACCGATTTCGACGCCGTCGGCAGGATGGTGCAGGCGGCCCGCGAAAAGTACGGCGCGGTAGACGTCCTGGTGAACAACGTCGGCTGGGACCGGCTGATGTTCTTCACGCAGACGACGCCGGACCTTTGGGAAAAAATCATCAAGATCAATTTCGTCGGCGCCCTCAACTGCACGAAGCATGCCCTCGACGTCATGATCGAGCAGAAACAAGGCGCCATCGTCTCCATCAGCTCCGACGCCAGCCGCCAGGGCGAACCCACCGAAGCCGTCTATGGCGGCATGAAGGCGGCCGTGAACAGCTTCATGAAAACGATCGCCAAGGAGAACGGCCGCTTCGGCATCCGCTGCAACGTCGTCTGCCCCGGTATCACGATCGCGGAAAGCACGGAACAGCTTGGCCAGCAAAGCATGTGGAAGACGGGCGACATCAATTTCACGGAAGATCAGCTCGCCAAGATCGCCAAGACGATGCCGCTCAAGAAGATCGGCCGCCCGGAGGACATCGTCGGCGCCGTTCTCTATTTCGCCTCGAACAAGGTGGCGGGTCACGCCACTGGTCAGATCTTGAGCGTGAGCGGCGGCTACAGCATGATCGGCTGAGGCAAAGCGAAGCCGCCGGGGAAAAGATGCGCGACGCTTATATCTATGACGGCCTGCGTTCCCCCATCGGTCGCCTCGCCGGCAAGCTAGCGGCGGTCCGTCCCGACGATCTGGCGGGTGAACTTATCCGCGTTTTGGTGGCGCGCTCGCCCTTCGAGCCCGGCCAGATCGAGGACGTCCTTCTCGGCTGCACCAACCAGGCGGGTGAAGACAGCCGCAACGTCGCCCGCCACGCCGGCTTGCTGGCGGGCCTGCCGGTCGAGGTGGCCGGCCAGACCGTCAACCGGCTCTGCGCTTCCGGGCTGGCGGCCGTCATAGACGCCGCGCGCGCCGTAACCGCGGGGGAAGGCGAGTTGTTCGTGGCCGGCGGCGTGGAAAGCATGAGCCGGGCGCCCTTCGCGATCGCCAAGGCCGAAGGCGCCTACAGCCGCGACCTCAAGGTTTATGACACCACCATCGGCGCGCGCTTTCCGAACCCCCGGCTGATCGCCGAGCACGGCAACGATTCCATGCCCGAAACCGCCGACAACGTGGCCCGCGAACTGAACATTCGCCGCGAAGAAGCGGACGCTTTCGCCGCCGCCTCCCAAGCCAAATACGCGGCCGCCAAGGCGGACGGATTCTACGACGGCGAGATCCATCCCGTTGCGGCGCCGACCGGTAAAAAGACGCCGCCCGTTACCGTGGCGGAGGACGAGCACCCGCGCCCCGACACCACGCTTGCCGCGCTGGCGAAATTATCGCCGTTGTTCGCGAACGGCGTCGTGACCGCGGGCAACGCCAGCGGTATCAACGACGGCGCGGCCGTGCTGCTGATCGGCAGCCGGGAAGCGGGCGAACGCGCGAAGGGCGAACCGATGGGCCGCGTCGTCGCCGCGGCCGTGGCCGGTGTGCCGCCCCGGGTCATGGGGCTCGGCCCCGTACCCGCCTCCCGCAAGGTACTGGCGCGCGCCGGGCTTTCCCTCAAGGATATCGACGTCATCGAAATCAACGAGGCGTTCGCAGCCCAGGTCCTGGGCTGCCTGAAACAGATGGGCTTGTCGGCGGACGACCCCCGCCTCAATCCGAACGGCGGCGCCATCGCCATCGGCCACCCGCTCGGGTGTTCCGGCGCCCGTCTCGTGTTGACGGCCCTGCGCCAGCTTCACCGCGGCGGCGGCCGCTACGCGCTCGTAACCCTGTGCATCGGCGTTGGCCAAGGCCTGGCCGTCATCCTAGAGCGCCAAGCGGGAAAAGCGTAAGGCGTGGCTTTGAAACAAAATTTCAAGCCCTTCCGAGCAGCTTCCTGCCGAATGCCTATGCAAACCTTATAAATATATTAGTATTCGCGGTTGCGCCCTCGGGGGAGGGGTAAAGAGAGCAGGCGAATGTCCACCACCGCAAATGTCAAAGTTGAATCGGACCGGGCGCCCCGGCAAATCCTTGAATCGGCCGTCGTTCGCTTCGCCGGCGATTCCGGGGACGGCATGCAATTAACCGGCGGCCAATTTACGCTGACCACCGCGCTCGCCGAGAACGACCTCGCGACGTTTCCGGATTTTCCGGCCGAGATCCGCGCCCCCACCGGCACCACCTATGGCGTTTCCGCCTTCCAGATCAATTTCGGCGGGCGGCGCATCAAGACCGCCGGCGATGAGCCTGACGTGCTGGTCGCGATGAATCCGGCCGCGCTCAAAGTGAACTTGGGCGACCTCCGGCGGGGCGGGCTCGCCATTCTGGACATCGGCAGTTTCACCGAACGCAATTTGCAAAAGGCGGGCTTCAAGACCAACCCGCTGACAGACGGCACGCTGGACGCGTACCGGCCGATCAAGGTCGACATTTCGAGGCTGACGCTTGAATCGGTCAAGGCGCTCGGCCTTTCCCAGAAAGAGGCCTTGCGCTGCAAGAACATGTGGGCGCTGGGGCTTATTTACTGGATGTACGGGCGCGAGCGCACGGCGACGACGAAATGGCTGCGCGCAAAATTCGCCAAGCGGACCGACCTGGCCGACGCCAATATCGCCGCCATGGACGCCGGCCATGCCTTCGGCGAAACAGCGGAAATGCCCTCCGATATCGGCGGTTTCCTCATCCCGAAGGCGGACATCCAGCCGGGCCTCTACCGAACGGTGACGGGAAGCGAGGCGCTTGCCTGGGGGCTGGTGGCCGGCGCCGAGCTGGCCGGCATCCAGATGACGTTTGCGTCCTACCCCATCACGCCGGCCTCGACGCTGCTCCATGCGCTGGCGCGGTTGAAGTCCTACGGCATCGTCACCTTCCAGGCGGAAGACGAGATCGCCGCCGTGTGCGCCGCGATCGGGGCGTCCTACGCCGGTTCGCTTGGCGTGACATCGAGCTCGGGCCCCGGCATGGCCCTGAAGATGGAAGCGATCGGGCTTGCGATCGGCGTCGAATTGCCGCTCGTCGTTGTGAATTCCCAGCGCGCCGGCCCCTCGACGGGCATGCCGACGAAAACCGAGCAGTCGGACCTTTTCCAGGCGATCTGGGGCCGCAACGCCGACAGCCCGCTCGCGGTCATCGCCAGCCGCTCGCCCTCAGATTGCTTCGATGTCGCGATCGAGGCCGTGCGCCTGGCCACAAAATACATGACGCCGGTGATCGTGCTGACGGACGGCTACATCGCGAACGCGTCCGAACCGTGGCTCATCCCCGACGTCAACGCCTACCCGAAAATCCCCGTCGCCTTTCGGACCGACCCGGAAGGCTTCCATCCCTTCCTCCGAGACCCCAAGACCCTCGCCCGGCCGTGGGCGGTCCCGGGCACGCCGGGGCTTGAACATCGCATCGGCGGCATCGAGCGGGACTACCAAACCGGGCACATCTCCTACGATCCGGCGAACCATCAAAAAATGACGGAAATACGCGCCGCGAAGATCCGGGGAATCGCCAGGGACATCCCCCTCCAGGCCGTCGAGGAGGGAGAGGCGAAGGGCGATCTTGCCGTCGTCGGCTGGGGCTCGACCTTCGGGCCGATCACCCGGGCGGTGTCGAATTTGAGGGAAAAGGGGGTCCGGGTGTCCCACATCCACCTTCGCCATATCTGGCCGCTACCCGCCAACTTGAAGGAGCTGCTCGAAGGCTTCGACCGCGTGCTGGTGGCCGAGATGAACGCCGGCCAGTTGAGCACGCTGCTGCGCGCCGAATACCTGCTGCCCATCGAGGGCCTGAACAAGGTGTCGGGCCAGCCGTTCAAGATTGCCGAAATCGAAGCGGCCATCCAAAGCCGCCTGGGGAAATAGCATGAACGTGACCACGCCACTCGAGAAGCTGACCCCGAAGGACTTCGCTTCCGATCAGGAAGTGCGCTGGTGTCCGGGCTGCGGCGATTACGCCATTCTGAAGGCGGTGCAGAAGGTGATGCCGGAGCTGAACCTGCCGAAGGAAAACATCGTCTTCGTTTCCGGCATCGGCTGTTCGTCGCGATTTCCGTATTACATGTCCACCTACGGCTTCCATACGATCCACGGTCGGGCACCGGCTTTTGCCACAGGGGTCAAGCTGGCCAACCCGGACTTGAGCGTGTGGGTGGTGACCGGCGACGGCGACGGGCTTTCGATCGGCGGCAACCACCTGCTGCATATCCTGAGGCGGAACGTGGACGTGCAGATTCTGCTCTTCAACAACGAGATTTACGGCCTTACGAAGGGACAATATTCGCCGACCTCGCGCATCGGCACGCGCTCACCCTCGACGCCTTCGGGGTCCGTTGACTACCCCCTTTCGCCGACGGAATTCGCGCTTGGCGCCGGCGCCCGCTTCATCGCCCGCGGCATCGATACCCAGCTAAAGCTGCTGCCCGATCTTTTCCTTCGGGCCTACGCGCACAGGGGCGCTTCCTTCGTCGAGATTTTCCAGAACTGCATCGTCTACAACGACAACGTCTTTGCCGACTTCACCGACAAGACGGTCGCCGACGACCACCAGATCCACGTCACGCACGGCAAGCCGCTTCTTTTCGGCAAGGACGGCAAGCGCGGCTTGCGCGTGAAGCCGGGCAGCTTCGATCTCGAAGTCGTCACGGTGGGCGAGAACGGGATCGCGGAGAAGGACATCCTCGTCCACGACGAGACGAGCCGCACGCTTGCCCAGCTTTTGGCCGCCATGCGCCCGCCCAACTTCCCGATGGCGATCGGCGTCCTCTACTGCAACCCGGTTGCCCCCTATGGCGACCGGGTCTACCAGCAGATCGAGGAAGCGAAGGCAAAGGCGCCGGCGCCGGGCGGCCTCAACGCGCTCCTGCGCACCGGCCACACCTGGCAGGTTTCTGACTGACCCCCGCGCACGCAGGCGAACGGCGCTTCCCCTTAAGAGGCGCCGACGCTTGATGAAGATTTTTCCCCGCAACAAGGTGGGCCCGCGATGACGATAAAGGTGGCGATAATCGGGGCGGGGCCGGCCGGCTTCTATACGGCGGAGGCATTGACCGAGGCCGGCGCCGACGTCGAGGTGGACCTGATCGAATATCTCCCCTCCCCCTTCGGCCTTATCCGGGCGGGCGTTGCCCCCGACCACCAGACGACGAAGAAGGTCCAGAAGAGTTACGCGAAAACAGCGCTCAAGCCCGCGGTTCGCTACTACGGCAACGTTAAGGTCGGCCGCGACGTGGGCCTTGCCGAGTTGCAAGCCGTTTACGACGCCGTCGTGCTGGCCATCGGCGCCCCCACTGACAACGCCGCCCACATCCCGGGCGCCGACAAGAAAGGCGTCTACGGTTCGGCCGCCTTCGTCGGCTGGTACAACGGGCACCCGGATTTCCGCGAACTCAACCCAGACTTGAACACCAAGACCGTCGCCGTCATCGGAGTCGGCAACGTCGCGGTCGATATCGCCCGCGTGCTGGTGAAGACCCGCGCGGAAATGGCGACTTCCGACCTCCCCGATTACGCCGCCGACGCCATCGAAGCCGCCCCCATCGCCGACGTCTACATGTTCGGCCGCCGGGGGCCGGTCGATGCGAAGTTCACGAACGTCGAGCTTCGTGAAATGGGCAAGCTGGAAAACTGCGTGCCGGTCCTCGACCCGGCCCAATTGCCCGAGGCCGTCACCGGCAACTACGAAGACCGCGACCTTCGCGTACGGGAGAAGAACCTGGCCACGCTTAAGGAATTCTCCTTGCGCAAGGCGGACGAAAAGCCGAAGCGGGTCCACTTCGTTTTCTACGCCGCGCCGGTCGCGATTCTGGGTGGCGACAGGGTGGAAGGCATCCGGATGGAACGCACCCGCGTCGAGGACGGCCGCGCCATAGGCACCGGGGAGTTTTTCGAGATCGCCTGCGGCGTCGTGATCCCGGCCATCGGCTACCGCTCGACACCGATCGCGGGCGCCCCCTTCGACGAGAAATGGGGGATCGTGCCGAACCGTGACGGCCGGGTTTCGGAAGGGCTTTACGCGGTGGGCTGGATCAAACGGGGACCGACCGGCACGATCGCCACGAACAAGCCGGACGGCAAGCTCGCCGCCGAACAGATCCTCGCCGACTGCAAGGGGGGAAAGCCGGGGCGTAACGCTTTCGAGAAGCTGCTCGGGGAACGGGGCGTGCGCGTCGTCTCGTTCGAGGAATGGCAGAAAATCGAAGCGGTCGAAGACGCCGCCGCCACCCCGCCGACGCCGCGCAAGAAATTCGTCACCGTCGAGGACATGCTGGCCGCCCTCGACAAGGAAATGGGCAAACGCGAAGCCGGCTGAGGCGGCCTGGACATCGCAAAACGAAAAACGGCGGCCTTACGGACCGCCGTTTTTCGTTTGGTTGGAAGACCGGGTAAGCTTGAGCCGGCGCGCCGAGCTAAACGCCGGCGGACAGCCTCTGCCGTGTCAGGCGTAGAGCCGCCGGTAGGCCTCGATGGTCGCCTCGCGGCTGAGCCGGCCGCGGTAAAATTCGGCTATCTTCTTCCGATCGACGGCGGGAATATCGGTTGCAATCGATCCGTCCTCAACGTTGACGAGGTTCCCGCCCTCCCTGGCCAGCGCGTAGGAATCGGCGACCGCATCCGTCATGACGACGGGCAGACCAGCCAGGCAATATTCGGCAAATTTTGTCGGGCTTGCGACAAGGTTTGTCGCCGCCTTGTCGCGCAGCATAAAGGCCGCGTCGGCCGCGTTTAGGTAGCGATTAACCTCGACATTCGCGACACTGCGCACGACAACGCCGTCCGTATCGCAAGCCAGGGCGGACGCGGCCACGGTGTCGGCCGTCAATACGAGCAACCTGGCGTCCGCCCGCACGCGCTGGAGGCGGCGAAAAATATCCAGCGTTTCCGGAAATTTCTGATAGGGCGCCAGACCGCCGCTATAGAGGTAGAGAGGCGTCTGCGGAGCCAAGCCAAGCTCCCCCCGCGTCTCATCCCGCAGACGCGGATCGAAAAAGAAAAGCCGGTCGGATGCGACGCTTGGGATAACCTCTGCCGGCTTGTCCGCGGGCCAAACACCCGCCATCCGCCGCCGCAGGGCGTGACTGACAAACACCGCCCGGTCCGCCTGACGGGCGGCACGGGCAAGGCGGCTTTCGATGACTCGGCGACCGACCCGACGCACGAGGCCGGACGCACGGAAATCGAGCTCCGCGACGGCGTCTCCCCGGCAGTCCCATATCAAGACCGCTTGGGAGACTTGCGCCGCGCGGGCGGAGACGGCCGCCGAATAGTCGGTGCGTGCGTGGACGTGCGTAAAGGAAATCCCCAGCCGCCGTACGGCTTGCGCGATTCGCGCGCCATTGATGCGCGAAGACCCGGGCGCGGCGGGGCGCCAACCCCGCACGAGACGGACGGGCGCCCCGGAAAGTCTCTCGGCTTCCGCGCGGAAATTCTCCGCGTCCGCCCGCATCGCGGCGTTCCAAGTCATGGCCAGGATGTGAAACGTGCCAACGCCCGTATCGGCCATAACACGTGCATGACCCAAGGCCTGCGACACGACCGCCGCGTTCGACAGGCTCTCACAGAGCGTAAGGAGTATAACCGGCTTCTTCGCCATAGCCGCGACAGACCTTATGGTTGGCAGTCAGTATCGAGTAAGGGGCAAGCGGGCCGGTCGCGCAACCGTCGTCAACGATCACGCCTTCTTGGGCCAGTCTAACCACCCTTAGCACACGCCAGTCGCCCCCGAGCAGCTCGCCGGCAAACCCATCCGCGCCGAAATAGAGGCAACGGCCCTGCGCCGTGTGCGCAACATGGAAACAACCGTCCCCATAGACCATTGCCTCGCGGCCCTCGGGGCGGGGCGCGAAATGCGAACCAATCCCTTGGTAGAGATGGCGAATATCTGGGAACGGCGTGTAGCAGAAGGTGCCGGGATCGGTGACCATAGGATCTTCGCCCATCATCAAAGCCAGCGCCAGATTGTCGTCGTGGGTGTGCCCCGCCGCCTCCGGGCCCGGTGGCGCACAGCAGCGAAGCGCCAAAGAGAACCCATCGGCCTTAAGAAGATAGAGGCCGAATACGGGGTACGCCGATGGCTTCACGTTTTCCGGAGCCCAGCCCTGCCGCCAAGGAAAGATAAATCGCCGCCGGGAAGCGGCCGGCATTGCCTCTATACGCGCCAAAACCAGATCCAGCAAAGAGCGCTCACCGCACGCCTGCACCCGGGCAGCGCCGCGCGGTGCTGCTATTGGCCTATCACCGGTCAGGGCGCGCACAAGCTGCGCCTCGAGCGGAAAATCGGGCCCAGTTTTCAGCACCTCGCCGAACAGGCTATCGGCCATCCCCAGCATCGCCGCGCGATCTCGCCGGTCCGGTTTTGCGTCTCCCGCCTCCGGCAATTGCAGATCGAAAAAACGGCCCGAATCGTCGTCACCGATCAGCAACGCCCCGCCGTCGGCCTGGCGAGCGTCCGCGGCAAATGCGGCCAGCGCCCGCAGGCGGGTCAACGTCTCCTCCTTAAGCGGCGCGCCGAAGGCAGCGGGGTTTTGCGGAAGGGGCGGCCGGGGCATACCAGGCCTGGGCCGCACAAGCGACGGATTGAAGTCTTGAAACACCTCGCCGCGCGCGGCCGCCAGACCAACCAGCAGCGCACACCCCCAGAGCGCCATTTCGCCCGCCAACCGATGATAGCCGGTGGACCCCTCAAACGAACCGCCATCGGCAAGAAATTGCCGGCGAATTTCAACGTCGAGCTCGTGCGCCGCAAACGCGACCAGGGCGTCGGTTCGGCGCGACCGGGGAAGGGCGGCGGCGATAAACAACAGCCCGGTTATATTGGCCAGATAATGGTTGCCGCGCGCCTCCTCCGACCATTCGAGATTTGCGAGCACGTGGTTTGCGTGGTCCTGCAGGCTCGCCTCGACCGTTGCGCGGGCCGGCGCATCCAGCTCGAGACCAGCACGCGCCAAGAGATCGAGCGCCAACGCAACGTTTGCACCGCGTATGGCCACCTCCATGGCGGAACGCCAATTGACGCCAAACCGCGGCGGATTACTGGCGATGAAATCTAGGGTCTGGGCGCGAATTTCGGCTGCATCACGGATCGCCTCGTCCTCAAGACCCGCCGCACGCGCCGCCAGCGCGCCGTAGGCCAGACGCGGCAGATGCTGCATCCGGGCCAATTCCCACGGCATCTTGATATCGGCGCCACGTACCCGCCCGATCGCGATCTTCCGCCAATGCCGACGCGCGTCCCAGCGATACCCGGAGCGCAGGTCGCGCTGCCAGTCGATCGGTTCGTAAGCGTGCAGGGCGTATGCTCCGTCGTAGATCAGGCGCCAGATTCGCCGCGAACGCGCAAGCGCGGCAGGCGGCACGCGGCCGGCAAGCCATTCGCCCTGCGCATCCGCCAGGACCGGCGCGCCTGGCTCGAACCGCACGTCACGGATACCCGCGCCGCGTCCGCCGTAGCGGGCGGAAACGGGCCCCGAACCCAAAATATCAAAGTAATGCCCACGGCTGTTGGCGTTCATCCGGTTCAAGACCGCAAGCTGAGGCTGAGTCGGCATACGAGGCACGGCACGGAGTACGGAGAAACGCTCGCCCGTCGGCGCCGGCCCATGGGTCGCGATCACGCGATCGACATAGGTTTCAAGCCGCGCCCGCACCCTGCGACGCGCAGCACCCGCGGCCAGCGCCGCGAATTCTGCCGGCGTTTTTCCCGCGAGCCGACGCCAAACGACTCGAAACTTGGATCCATCCATACCTCGGCTTGCCCGGGTGCGATCGAGCCTGAAGAACCAGGTGGCGGCGGCCCAGTGAGGAACGTAGTCGGCTACCCACGTATTGAATCGGATCATGAAGCCCGGCCGCAGCACCGTAACACCGCTTAGGTCCGCGCCCATAAGAGACCCGTTGCGCAACTCCGTGAGCGCCAGACCGGCCGCCGCCGCCGCCGCCCGCAGTTTGCTTCGCGTGAAGAACTGAACGTGGCCAGAGTCATAGTTGTACGGAGCTTGCGTGGCGCGTTGTCGATCCCGGCGACCGAGTAGCGCCCGCATGGACCGCACGCCCGTCCGCAACCCACGGTAAAGGCCGAGGTTTTGATCAATATACTTCTCGATTTCAGTCAACCCGTAACCGTTCGGGACCGAGCCCAGCACAACGCCGCCCGACGCCAAGTGCTGCGACACCAGCCCGGCAAGCACCCGGCCCGGATCGTCGAGATGCTCCAGAATCTCGGAGACGACAAGAACGTCGAACTTCTCTTCCTCCGGCGGCCGGTCTAGGAAACGCGCCTTCTGGCCGCCGAAATGGGCGCGCGCGTAGACAAGCGACGGCTCATGCGTGTCCACACCGACATAAGTATCCGTACCGTTGATAAGGTAGCGCCCCATCTGGACGGCGTTCCCGCAGCCAAAATCGAGTATCCTTAGAGGGCGCCCCAACGCCTCGCGAAGGCCGGCGAGCCGATCCCGCATGAAGCGGATTTTCTTCGCCGTCGCATAGACGTCTTCAGGTGGAAGTTCGGGGAAAATCATTCGGAAATCCAGGCAAACCGGGAGGGACGGGAAACATTTACGATGGACTAGCCGGAGCAAGGCGGGGCGCGGAACATGGACTTAACTTGAAAAACATGTCGGTTGCCAGTACCGGGTTATGTCGGCATGTTGCCCCGGTTGGAACCTAGCCACCGCCGTTCCGACAACTTTTCGCAGAGGAAAAATCCGAGTTCGATGCTTGTTCCGATCTTAAAGGCCGTGCTGCCGAAACCTCTGCGCAACGCCCTGCGCCGCCGGGTCGGCGCCCTGCGCAGGTTTCGCGAGGGGCATCTTTCATCAACGGAATACTGGACCCGCCATCACGTCGCCGCGCCGGACGAGGGCTTCGCCACCGTCGCCCAGTCGCTCGATCACCTCGATTGGAGGAACCGCCAGTATCCCGGCCACACCGATCTTATGCCCGTGGACACGGCAGACGGTCTTGCCGTTCTCGACTATGGCTGCGGACCGGGGAACGATATTGTTGGGTTCGGCACCTTCAGTAAACCCTCCCGGCTCGTGGCCCTCGACGTTTCCGCTACCGCCCTCGATCTAGCGCGGCGGCGGGCCGCCCTTCATGGCATCAACGCGGAATTTCACCGTATGGCTGAAGAGCGCCGCGAATTGCCTCTTGATGACGCTTCCATCGATCTCATTCACAGCGCCGGGGTGCTGCACCACACGCCCGATCCGCTCGCCATTCTCAGAGAGTTCAGGCGGGTTCTCAAGCCCAACGGTTCGGCTCAGATCATGGTCTACAATCGCGATTCGCTGTGGATGCATCTGCACGTCGTCTACGAGATGCGCATTGCCAACCGACTGTATCGCGATCTTTCCAAGGAAGAGGCGTTTGCCCGCACGACCGATGGCGAGGCCTGCCCCATCGCGCGTTGCTACCGTCCCCATGAATTCCTCGCCCTGGCGCGAGAGGCGGGACTCGAAGGGGAGTTTTTGGGTTCCGCGGTTTCGCTGTTCGAGCTCATGCGTCTGCCTAAAATCTATGAGGCGCTGAAAGATCCGCGGCTGGACCTGGAAAGCCGCACTTTCCTGTCCAACCTCCAATTCAACGACAAGCATTGGCCGCTGACAAACGGTTGTGTCGCAGGCATCAACGGCTATTTCCGATTACGGGCGGTTTAAGGGCGGGACGGCGCTTTCGCACCCGCAGGGGGCGGCTCCTCGCCCTTGATGAAGTGCTCCCACCACAGCGCCAGATTGAGCAGATACCAGACCCGAACGTCGCCCCGTTTGCGTTCGAAAATGCGCTGAACCCCTCGGGGGTCCAATAAGCCCGTTTGGGCCACAAACGCGTCGACATGCCTTCGCGCATCTTCGCCAAGCCCGTCCAGCAGCCATTCGTGCAAGGGCAGGCCGAAACCCTGCTTGGGGCGGTCGATGATGGCGTCGGGGACAATGCCGCGCACCGCTTTCTTGAGCAACGACTTCAGGGTGCCGTTCCGGATCTTGGCCGCTTCCGGCATGCCCATCGCGATTTCCACAAACCGATGGTCGAGGAATGGCACGCGCGCTTCGAGGCTTACCGCCATGCTCATCTTGTCGACACGCATCAGCAACAGCTCCGGAAGACGCAGGTTGAGATCGAGAAACGTCATCCAATCGAGCGTGGATTTCTCCGGCGCCTTGTTGAGAAACCGTCGGTAGATGGGTTCAATCACGCTCCAGGACGTCTTGCCGCGATATTTTTCACGCAGCCGGGGTGACAAGAGCCGCCATTTGTCGGCGTGCGTAAAGGCCTCGGCGCCACCCCAGAAAAGCGGCTGCCCCATCGAAGCGCGGCGCAGATGCTCCGCCGTCTGCGTATGGTCTTGGCCGGCAAGCGACAGAACGCGGTAGATAAGCTTTTTCAGAAATTTCGGCACGGGCATCGCATCGTCAAGACGCTGGCGGACGAGCGAGCGCTTCCAGGCTGGATAGCCGCAGAACAGCTCATCCGCCCCTTCGCCGACCTGACAGACGGTGACGCCACTGTCCCGCGCCAGCTTTGCAACATAATAGAGCGGCACGCAAACCGGGTCGGCGATCGGTTCGTCCTGGAGCGCCACCATGCGCGGGAGGAAGGCGTCGAGGTCGCCGCGATTCAACTTTATCTCGTGATGATCCGCGCCGAGCCGGCTGGCGACGTCCCGGGCGTAGGACAATTCGTCCCGATAGGAGCCGTAATCTTGATCGTACCCCACCGAAAAGGTCCTGACGGGTTGCCCGTCGCCCTCGGAAAAAAGGGCGGCATTGGCGCTCGAGTCGACGCCTCCCGACAGGAACACGCCGACCGGCACATCGCCTATCTTGTGCAGGCTTACGGCGTCCCGAAGCCCTTGGAGAACGGACCCGGCGAGTTCGTCGTCGGAAAGCCCTACTTGCGAGCGCTCGCCATCGAAGGCGTCCCAATAGCGCTTTTCTTGCAGGACGCCCGCGGCATCGATCTTCAGCCAGGTGCCGCCGTGCAGCTTTCGGATTCCCTCGAACATGGTGCGCGGCGCCGGCACGGCAAGGAACGAAAGGTAATGGAACAGGGCTTCTTCATCGATCTCGCGCTTCTGCTCCGGATCGGCGAGCAGCGCTTTGATCTCCGAGGCGAAAGAAACCCGGCCATTGCGAATGGAATAATAGAGAGGCTTGATCCCGATGCGGTCGCGCACCAGCCAGAGTTCGCGCTGCCGGGCGTCCCAGAGGGCGAAGGCGAACATGCCGCGAAAGCGGTCGAGGCAGCCGATGCCCCATTCCAGAAAACCCCGGACCACCACCTCGGTGTCAGAATGGTCGGTACGGAAGCGATGACCGAGCCGCTCAAGCTCAAAACGCAACTCGACGTGATTATAAATTTCGCCGTTGAAGACGACCCGGACGTTTCCCCCGCCGTCGCCCATCGGCTGCCCCGCCGCATCCGAGAGATCGATGATGGAAAGACGGCGATGCCCCAACCCGACCCGCCCATCATCGGAAATCCAGGTGCCCGCACCGTCCGGCCCGCGGTGCAGCATGGTGTCCCGCATGGCGTCGATAAGCGAAGCCGTTGGCGGCGAGGCCTCGGCCCCGTAGGCATATATTCCGGCGATCCCGCACATGTCGTTCGCGATGCCTACGCCGAGCCGCCGATGCGCCCTTCGACGTCAAGAGCGATGCGCGTCGCCTGGAATTGCTGCCACAACGGAATCGGCCAGGGCGCGCGCCCCAGAATGGCTTCGGCGAAGGCGACCAAGCCTTCCGCGTGGCCCTTGCGCACGCTGCCGGAAATCGCGCCGACGCCGTCGGAGGGCCGAAAGCTCTTGAAATCCTCGATCTCGTAAACCTGCCCGTCGCAGAACACTTCGATGCGCTCTTTCGGTACCGACCGATTTCCCAGCGCCGAGTAGGTAAGCGTCGCGATGGAGCCGTCCTCGAACGCCATGTGCGCCATGAAGTTGTCATCGGAACGGTGATGTTTGGTCGATGGGTTGATGGCAACCGCCGCGATCGCCTTTATCTTTGCCCCGGTGAGCGCGGTGAAAAAATCGTAGAAATGGCACGCTTCGCCGAGGTTCCGCCCCCCGCCTTCGGGCCCGTGAACCCAGGCGTCGGGCGGGAGGAACCCCGCGTTGACGCGGTAGTTGATCATCATTGGCGCTGCGCGCGCGGCGGTGCGCGCGCGAAGGGCGACAACCGTGGGCGCGAAGCGGCGGTTGAAGCCGGTCATCAGAAGCGGCCCATCGGATTGGCCGCGGGCCGCGTAGAAAGCTTCGATCGCGGCCAGCTCCGGCTCGGTCAAACAAAGCGGCTTTTCGACAAAGACATGCTTCCCTGCCTCAAGCGCCCGAAGGACGAGCGGTCCATGCCGGTCGTGGCGGGTGGCGATCATGACGGCATCCGTGTCGGGGTCGCCAAGCACTGCCTCGATGTCGGTGGACGCCCGCGCCGCGCCAAACTGGCGCGCCGCGTTGGTCGCCGAAACGCCCTGCCTGGTCACGATCGTGGTCAGCGAAAACAGCTTCGGGTGTTTGGCAACGATGGGTAGCAAGGTGCCGGTAGCAAACCCGCCGGCACCGATGAGGCCAAGCCTGACCGCACCGCCCCGGACGGTAGCGGCGGGGTTGGCGAATGTCCGCCCGAGAGCGGCCGGCGCGGCGATGGGCTTGCGGCCATAGTCGAGAAGCATGGCGAGCGGCGCATTTTCCCCGCCTTCGAGCGAGGCATAGGCCGCCGGCGCGCTGTCAACGGGGAAGACCCGCGTCACCAGGTCAGAGATGTCAATGCGAGCCTCGGCGATCAAGCGCAGATAAGCGTCCATGTTGCGGGTTTCGGTCCACCGCACATAGCCGATCGGGTAGTCGATACCCTCCTCTTCGTAACGGCGGTCGTAGCGGCCCGGCCCATAGGACGTGGAGACGAGGAAGTCGAGCTCCTTCGCGTAGATGTCCTCGCGCCGGATGTCGAGACCCACATCGCCAACCAGTATGACGCGGCCCTTCTTCCTGCAGCATTGAAAGGCGGTCGAGAGAACCGCATCGGAGGCGGAGGCGGCCGTGACGATCACCCCGTCAACGCCATGCCCGTCCGTCAACCGATAAGCCGTCGCGGCAAGGTCCGGGGCCCCCGGATCGAGGGCATGCGCCAATCCGTTCGCTTTTGCCATAGCGATACGGTCCTGCTTCACGTCGAGCCCGATCACGCACACGCCGTTGGCGCGCAACATGCGCTGCGTCAACTGGCCAAGCATGCCAAGGCCGATCACCAGGAAGGTCTCGCCCAAGGTCGGGCCGGCCCGGCGAATACCTTGCAGGGCGATCGCGCCCAGCGTAACCGTCGACGCCACCCGGAAATCGAGCCGATCGGGCATCCGAACCGCGAGATTCTCGGGCACCGATACGTATTCCGCATGGGACGCCCAATGGGTCCCGGCGCAGGCAACCCTGTCCCCCGCGACGAAGGACGACACCCCCTCGCCGACCCCGATGACCGTCCCGCTCGCGGAATAACCGATGGGGTGGAGCGTCTTCAGCTTGCGTTGAACAACGTCGCGCGCCTCGGAAAGACCGGAGCTCCGAACCCGGTCCAAGACTTTGCGCATCTCCGCCGGGTTGCGCAGCGCCCGCTTCCAAAGCGGCTGGTTGCCGGCGCGGACACCGCTCATCTCGGTTCCAACGGAGATGCACGAGTGATCGACTTGCACGAGAATGCGCCCGGGCTCGATGCCGGGTGCCGGAACATCCTCGACGGTCACGCCGCCATGCCCGATCAGGACTTGTTTCATGCGCTCACCCCACACTCCTTGCCGGCCGCCACCCGCAGCATATCCCGAAAGCGGGCGCGGACCGTCGCCGCATCGTGATGGCGGGAAGCGGCCGTCATGGCGGCCGCCGATACCCTGGCTCTCGCCCCTTCGTCGCACAGGGCGTTCTTGAGCTTCTCGACGAGCGCGTCCGCGTTTCGCTCGCTCAGGGTGAAGGCCCATCCTTCCCGCTCGGCATAGCGCATCTGCGCCGTTTCCCGCGGGCCGTACGCAAATATCGGGGTGCCCACGGCAAGATAGGCCGGCACCTTCGTCGGCATCGAATAGCGAATGAACCGGATGCTTTGGCGGGAGAAATTGACCGGAAGAAGCAAAAGGTCGGCCGCCGCGATCCGGTGAAAAAAGGCTTCGTCGTCACGGATGGTGTCGGTGATTTGAATCGAGGGATGAATCGCGAGACGGTCGCGGTATCGCCCTGCCTGGCCGGATGGGCTGCTGATCGTCAATGTCGCCGCTATGCCAGAATCGTCGAGCGCGGCTACGGCCCGGCAACAATCAACCAGCGATTCGAGCTGCGCGTTCGGAAAGATCGATCCGGCATACACGATATCCGCCGGCGACCCGGAGACCCTTCGCCCTTTGGCCATCCGCGCCCAGCGCGAGACGTCTATGGTGTTCTGAAAGACCTCGAACGGGCGGCCGAACCGGTGCGAAAAAGCTTCGCACATCGCAGGCGAAATACCGAGACAGGTCCGCGCCCCCTGCACCGCGTCCTGCACAAGTGCGACCATCTCGCGTCGCATGGCCGGACCAAGCAAGCCACCCCGATGATAGGAAGACATCCAGTCGTCCATGAAATGGACCACGACCGGGACCTTGTACCGGTCCCGGACTTCGCGAACCAGCCGCATCATCCCGTTGGACCCAAGAATCGTGTAAAGAACATCGGGTTCGAAAGCCTCGATCCATTTGCACAGGCGATCGGACAGCACGACCCGCTCCGGCAGGCCGTCCCCCAGAACGCGCGCCGCGGAACGGATAAGCGCTGAGCGAAGCACAGCGCGCTTTTCGCCCGGCAACGCCGGAGGAGGTCCCGATGCGTCCGTTGCCGGGAAGGTTGCGGTCGGCCCGGATGGCCCGCCGGCAACCGCCGCACGCCCGATCGCGCGGCGCGCCATTGCGAACGGCGCGGCAAGGTCGAATTCCTCAGCACCGAGCACGAAATAATTCGTGCACACATCCCCCGTCGTTGGTTCGGGATCGGTGTGCGCGGTTGCGATACGGTCGGACGGCCAGCCATCGAACAGGTTGGAAAACGTGATGCCGCCGCCGGTTGCCTTGTTGAAGGCGTGCGGCGTGATAAACAAGACGCGGGGAAAGTCGTCACCCACGGCCTATTCGAGGTTCTTTCGAAAAATCGCTATATGCGTGTGGCCAGGCCAAGCGCGCCCGCCATTCTCAAATTGAAACGGCAGCTGCGCGCGATGAAGAAGGAGAAGTAACCGGTTGTACAGCCGCGCGAGAAAGCCCGTCCGAGGCTTTATTCTGTCCAGCAATTCGTAGGAACGTGACGCGTACAAATCGAACGTGATCGGCTCTATCAGATAGCTCTCGATGACGAGACCGTGCTGTTTCGCGACGTGCTCAAAACACGATTTTCCCCACAGGGTTACGTGGTGCGGCGGCAGATTCAGGAAATTGCCCGTCAACTCGCCGAGAACGCCATCCTGGTTTGGCACGGCGACAATCAGCCGGCCGCCGGGCGCCAGGCGGTCGACGCAATCCGCAAACAGCGCCTTCGGATTTTCGACATGCTCGAACACTTGAAACGAAACGATGGCATCAAACTTCTCGGTCAACTCGGCAACACCGCAGTTGCGGACGTCCAGCCCAAGCTCCCGGCATGCACGCACCGCGTCGGGGTTGAACTCGATGCCGGTTACACGGCCGCAAAACTGCGCCGCGGGCACGAGAAAATTGCCGACCCCACACCCGATCTCAAGCAAGCGTTCCGCCGGCGCTGCCGCAAGGCGTTCCAGCACCTGGATGAACTCCCATTTGTGTGAAGTGTAATACCACTCGGGGTTGCGCGCAGAGAGCGCGGCATAAAGCGACGGCAGACCCACCACCAGGGGAAAGAAAAAGTGCAGCCCGCACGCAACGCACCGGCGCTCCGAGAGGTGATTGGGAAACCCCGGATAATCTTGCGCGAGGTCTATCCCGATGGCCCGCCAATAATCCTTGATGGGCCCCGTCGCGACTCGACGCACCTCTACCCACGGGTGTCCGCCGCAAAGGGGGCAGGTGTTGCCTGCTTTCGTCATAGCGTTCAGCCTTTGAGCCAAAGTCCCCATCTCACCCGGACAGCGCCGTCGGCACCGATACATAGCGGTCTTGATGCTCGCGGTACCAATCGACAATACCCTTCAGCGCCTGCGACAAGTAAACACGGGGTTTCCACCCCATGGCCTCGAGCTTGTCGCTGTTCACGGCATAGCGGCAATCGTTGAACGGCCTATCGGGCGTGAATACGACCGTACCCTCAAACGGCAGGTCGAGTTCGCGGCAGATCATGCGTGCGATTTCCCGTGTCGCATATTCTTCTTCCGCTCCGATGTTATAGATCTCGTGCGGCGCACCCGATTTGACCAGCATCGATATGGCCTCGGAGAAATCCTCGACCGCCAGAAAGCGGCGGCGGTGCTCTCCCGACCCATGCAACGGCATCTTCTCGCCACGCAGGCCGCATAAAATAAAGCGGGGAATGATTTTCTCGGGAAACTGCCGGATACCGAAAACGTTGTTTGATCGCACAATGAGCAGAGGGAGGGAGAAAGAGCGAATGTAGCTCATGGCGACCATATCCGCGGCCGCCTTGGAAGCCGAATACGGGTTCGTGGGGTTAAGAATGCTCGATTCCGTGTGATACCCCTCGGCGATCTCGCCATAGACTTCATCGGTTGAGACATGAACGATACGCGGCACGTTATTCAGGCGGCAGGCTTCCAAAAGCGTATGGGTGCCCAGCGTATTCGACCGGGTGAATTGCATGGAATTGCCGAAAGAATTGTCAACGTGGCTTTCGGCCGCCAGATGGATGACGCAATCGGCATCCTTGGTGACCGAAAGACAAAACTCGAAGTCGCAGACATCGCCGACCTTTAAATGACGCTGGCGCCAGTCCAGAACGCCCGCCAAATTTTGTATGTCGGCGGCATAGGTCATCTTGTCGACGATAACTATCCTGGCGTCCGGGTAATCGCGGGCGATGCGTTCGGTAACATGAGAACCGATAAAACCCGCGCCCCCGGTAATCACAATCCTATGCATTGATCAGCCTTTTTCCTAACGACCGGCAGTAGGAACCGAGGTCTTGCTCGCACAACGGCTTGCCAAGCTCGCGCTCCAGCTTGGAATTGTCGAGAAGAAACTCGTCGCGAACTTTCGGTCTTGCTATGCGAAGCTCTCCCGAGCCGTACCCTTCAATCAGCCACAGGGCAAGCTGGCCGATCGGAGTGGCCCGGCCCGAGCCGGCGTTGTAAGTGCCGGTCACGCGTCGCGAAACGATCTCGGCAAGCGTCCGCGCAAAAGATTCAACCGTTACAAAATCGCGCCTGGCAAACGGGCTCTCGTCAAGGGTTATGCGCCCCTCGTCGCGCAGACTGGTCAACGCCCTGCCAAAGAAGGTCCTTCTATTAAGTTCGTATCCAAAAATGTTCGCGCCGCGAACAATCGTCAGTTTTCCGCCGGTTGCCTTTCTTGCTTCGGTTTCCGCACGCGCCTTACTGCGCCCATATTCCTCGCTCGGCGCAAGCGCGTGACCTTCGGCCACCGGCATAGGCGCCCCTAACCCATAAACCTTACGCGAGCTTATCATCACAAAGTGCGCGTTCTCCGCAGCGGCCCGGCGAGCCGCCAGGAGATCCATATCGATTTGCGGGCGATAGGGTAACGTAAACAATGCCGGGTCAATGGCGAAGTTGACAACGACGTCGCATCCACGGATGTCCGTGCCGGAAGAAAATTCCCCGTGAGACTGCGTGACTATCTGCATGCGGCCCCTCGCCGCGTCGGCGAAATGCCGTGCGATGAAACTGTTCGCGCCCACCACGAGTACTTTCACGCCCGCAAACCTATTTTGCAGCAGTTTTGAAAGAAAGATGCATGTTTCCCTGCCGGAACAACACGCGCCGCCCAAGATTCCTTAACCGCATCGGCCGCCCGATATCCCGCTCCCGGCCAAGGCTCGCGTCCAAGCTGACCTCGCGCAAGCACCTAATCTGGCGACGAATTTCCGCGACGTAGGGACGATAAATCAGACGCCGCACATGACCGGGAATCGTGTAGTCGCCGTCGTACAGGTTGAACAGCTTTCTGCCAAAAATCTTGAACCCCTGGAAATGGTAAAGGAGAAGCTTGCGCCCGTCGACTTGCGGCCATGCCCCCGGCGTGATTGCGTGACCACGAAGATTCCAAGGCGCCAGGTTCAATCCGGGGTGCGGCGAGGCCAGAACCCCAGGAAACCGCGTCGCCATGGTGTTGAGATACTTCTGGTCGCCGTACGCATGTTCATCGGGAATGCAGGAGCACTTTTCAAGGCACCGATCCAGCCACCAGCGGAGGATTTCGCGCCCCTCCCGCACGCACCGAAACGCCGCGTAGCCGGCGTTGAATCGCCCCACCACCTGCTCGAGACCGGAGAATTCGGCGCCGTGGAAGCCATGCGGGGTCAGCAGAGCCGAAGCGCCCATTTCCTGCGCCTCGGCAAGAGCCTCGTCGGGGTCAGCAAACGCCATCGTATCGGCGTCCACATACACGACCCAATCCAGGCTGCTGTCCGAGTCCATGGCTTGCAACAGGGCCGCGGGCTTGATGGTCCAGCAGTACTCGTTCGCCTTCCGTCCGCCGCGCACGCGCAGAAGATCGGCCGTCTCGAATTGGCTTGGCCGAAGAATTTTGCTGTTTTTCAGGTTCAGCGCTTCCAGCGTATCGGCCGCCACATCGTCGATACAAAAGAAGACGAAGGTTTTATTCTTGATGTGCGGCATCAAGGATTGCCGAAGCGCCAGCGCCCGAACAATAAAATTGGCATCCAGGATGGTTGCGTACAATGTCTTCATGCTGCGCTTTGGCCTAAGGTTGGCCGCTCCGATGTGCAGACCGGTCCCCTGCCGAACCTTTGGAGACGGGTGCACGCAGCAATTCGTACCCCCTGCGCGATCTTACCCAGTCCGCGAGAGCGCCGAGATCGGCACTCGCCTTCCAGGCGCTTCCCGGCCGGGTCCGCACATAGGTATTCTGCCTCAATTCGGGCAGCCCTTTGGTATTGGCATGGAAATCGAGCACAAACGATTCCATCGCTATGGGCCGCCGGGTCATCGCCGCGTGGTAGTGAATGCGTGCAAGCCGCACCACCTCGTCATTCAACCTCGGCACCTTGTGAAGTCGCGCGAGGGTTGCGGCGTATTCTTCGGGAGACCGAGGATCGATCGTGACGCCGCGGCCGGAATACCGCCCTGTCCCCGCCGTCACCACGGGAATCCCAAAGCAAGGAAGTTCCATGCCGATGGTGCCGCGCACCGTCAGCCCGTAGTCAATGGCGCCGAACAGCGCATACGTGTTGATGTTCGTATCGGCGGGCATGATCCGAATGTGATCCGGCAATTCGCCAAACGCCTGTTTCAGGGCCCGCGCCTCCAGTTGCTCCATCCCGACCCCGTCCATCTTCGAGCGCCAGACGTTCACCGGATGAACCTTGACGATCCAATTCAGGTTTGGATTGGCGGCGGCATGACGGACGGTTTCGATGAGCCAGGTTTCGTAGTCTGGATAAAGACTTTCCCCGTAAAAGAACGTTGCGTCATAAAGGATGTGGGCGAAGATCACCGCCGTCTTGCGCAAGGGATCAAGCCCGAGCGCATCCCGCACGCCCGCCGCGTCGAGAAGCACCTTTCCTTCCTGAAGCTGCTGGCGGTTGTACCATGCGCCGCTCTTGTAATTTTCCGCAATGCGCGCAATGACCACGTCATTCATTTCGTCGGACCATGGCTCGCTTTTCAGCGCCGCCCACGTGGCCGGCGAGATCGACATCGGATGATCGCCCCGGTTCGTCAGGTCGTACCGCTTGTACATGAGGCTGTCCGAACTGGGCGCCCCGAACCATTGAATGGCGTCGACGCCGGCAAGCAGGCAGGCGTCGAATACCTCGCCAGCCGGCGTATAGCCCCTTTCGTTAAAGAGCGCGTGATCCGGCTGGATCCCGGCGACCGCCGTCTGCGCGGCACGCGCGGCGCGAATCGATTTCGCCAGTCCTTCGATGGCGTGATTGCGGTGATCTGGGTTGCCCATATCCAGCCGTCCGATCCGCAGCTTGCGCACCGCCGTCGATAGCGCGTTGCGCCCCGTCCGCACACCGTCGCGCTCATAGCCGATAAGCGATTCCATCGTCTTGAAACCGGCAACCAGCTGCTCGGCCTCCCTTCTCGCTTCGTCCTGCGGAACGTCGCGCAGATAGTCATCGAAATAGGCGAATTGCACGTCCGGCGAGGCGGCACGATAGATCCTCTCGATGACCGGGTCGCGGCGGTGCAGCAGCACGACCGGGGCGATACCGTCGAGCCGCATCACCCCCGCAATGAGGGCTTCGGCCTTCGCCGTCGCGATCATCGTCATCAGGTCGCAGATCAGAAGCCGCCCCTGCGCGCCGCCCCGGGCAGCCGAACGCAGAGGAGCGACCGCGCGCCGCCATCGCAATCCATCCAGTTCGAGGATGGCGCGCCGCCGGGCGCGCCCGAACAAATTGGTAATGCCCATCACCCGCGGGCGCGTCTCGCGGCAAGCAGCCGTTCCGCTTCCACAAGATCGGCTTCGTTGTCTATGTCGATGGATTCGTCCGCGGCCATGGGAAAGCCAAGCAGCCGCCCGCCGAAAATATACTCGCCCAAGCGTTCGGTGCGGGTGAGGTAGATCGCCGCCCCATTCCTGGCGAAAACCGGCTCCTTGTCCTGCCTGCGGGTGGGGCCGGGCGCGCGATCGAGGAACGGGCGCAGATAGCCGTCGACATCTTTGCGCATCACGGAAAACGGGTGGAAGATGTGGGGCACCTCAACACAGCTCACCAGGCTGTCCGCCGTAGCGTCGGACGAAAATAGCCCGACCGCCCTATCTATGTGATTGGCCGTGCGCAGCGGAGAGGTTGGCTGTAGCGTCATTACCGCTTCGGGTTGATAGCCTTCCGCGGCGAATTGCAGGACATGATGCTGCAGCACCGCCAAGGTGGGCGTGGCGTCGCCCGCCAGCGCCTTCGGCCGCATGCGGACATCGACCCCCAGCGCCGTCGCTGTAGCCGCGATTTCTTCGTCGTCGGTGGACACGATAACGCGGCCGAGCGTCGCGGCTGCCAGCGCCGCCTCTATCGTATGCGCGATAAGCGGCCGGCCGGCGAGCAGGCGCAGATTCTTGCGCGGAACACCCTTCGATCCGCCGCGCGCCGGAATGATCGCGAGGATATTCATCCCTGCCCGAATTTCCAGGGGTCAGTAGGCAATGCGCTTCTGCACGTTGATGGGGCCAAGCTTCGCCAAGGTATCGGCGATCCGCTCCCCCGCCTTGCCGTCGCCATAGATATCCTGCATTGCGTAGCGGCCATGCGCGACCTGGCGCCGGATTGCCTCCGCGATAGAGTCGGCATCGTAGCCCGCATCGGTCACGTTGTCGCCACGCTCGCGCGAAGTTTGCCGCGAACCGACGTTGACCACCGGCGTGCCGATATACGCGCCTTCGCGAATGCCACTGGACGAATTGCCGACCAGGCAACTGGCCCTCGCCATCAACCGGATATAAACGTCGGTCGGCAGGTTCTTGAAGAAATGCATGCCTTCGCTTTGCCCGCGCTCGCGCCACTTGCGGATCCCGCGGGCGATATCCTCGGAACCCGCATCCGCGTTCGGCCACAGCACGATGGCTTGCAGGCCGTTGCGCCGAACCGCCTCCAGCGTCGATGTGATCTGACTCTCGCCCGCCCCATACTCCGTCGTGACAGGGTGCTGGCTGACAATCGCGAACGGCCTGGACAGGTCGAGCGCGGAACCGACGCCGACTGCGAAAATGCTATCGTCAAGATCGTTCTCCGGCCGCGCCAGAATCTCGGCCACGAGGTCGATGCGGGGACAACCCACCCGGAACACCGTTTCGGGAAGCTCGCCCAGCTTCACGATGCGCTCGGCCGCCGCGCGGCTGGCGGGAAAGTGAATGTGCGCGAATTTTGTCACGGCGTGACGGATGCTCTCGTCAATGGTCCCCGAGACCTCCCCGCCCATGGTGTGCGCAACGGGGATGTTCATATAGGATGCCGCCAGCGTCGTCGCCATGGTCTCGAAGCGATCGCCGACGGAAACGACCACGTCGGGTTTCAGGCGTTCGAACACCGATGGGAGCTCGATCAGGCCGATCCCCGTCGATTTCGCCATGGTCGCCGGGGTCTCCCCCTCGATCAGGATGTGCAGGCGTTCGTCGATGCGAAACCCATCGCGCTCAATCAGGTCAACCACCCGACCGTAGCGATCGAGCAGCGCCGAGGCCATGCACACCAGTTGGAGCGTAAGTTGCGGGTGATTCTGGATTGCCCGCAAGGCGGACTTGATCGAGCTGTAGTTGGCGCGCGAGCCAATGATGGTACAGATTTTTTTCATGCAAGATCCGCCGTCTGAAGCATGTGGTCGGCGGGCAGATCACGAACAACCTTTTTTCCGATCACATCCCTGTAGAGCGCTGCGCTAATGCCATCGCCCGGCTTCTTGAACGCAAGCATTTCGCGCGTGAGCACCGTTCCCGCGGCCACCGGACACGCCGTCACAATGCTCTTTTCGAAGATGGGCTTCATATCGCGGCAGGGCGCAAGGTCATCCTTGTCGATGGGGTTGGCCGTCATCGTCCAAATATCCCGCAACCCTTTACAAAATATGCGAAATTCGTCTGGCTCCATGGAATGCGCCGCGTCGCTTCCATACATCCGACGCGAGAAGGTGAAATGCTTCTCAACGACGCTCGCCCCCAGCGCGGCCGCCGCAAACGCCGCCGCCGCGCCCAACGTATGATCGGAAAACCCGACGGGGACACCCCAGCGGTCGCGCATCTCCGCGATGACGTTCAGCCCGACCCGCTCCGGCGGGCACGGGTAGAGCGACGTGCACTGCAGAACGGTGAGCGGGCCGCCACCCGAAAGAACGGCCACGGCCGCATCCAGTTCCGCCCAGTCGCTCATGCCCGATGACAGGAACACCGGTTTCCCGGTGGCGGCGACGCGTTCGATTAGCGGCAGGTTCGTCACCTCGCCCGATGGAATCTTGTAAGCGGAAACCCCTGCTTCCTCGAGCAGATCCACCGCCTCCAGCGAAAAGGGCGAGGACAGGAATTCGACCCCGCTGTCCGCGCAACGTTTCGCAAGCGCTCGGTGCTGCTCGACGGTAAAGGCGGTGCGCGTGAAATACGCGAAACGCGATTCGCCTTTGAAATAGGGCGGTGCAGGCGCATCCCGCAAGGTTTCCGCCGCCGCAATATGAGTCTGGAACTTGACGGCATCGGCGCCGCACGCAGCCGCCGCCTCGATCAGCTTGCACGCGTTGCCAAACGAACCGTCGTGAACCGACCCGATTTCAGCGATGATCTTGTTCAAGGTCTATCCCCGCTCAACGCATCCATACAGTCCTCGCGCGCCGCAAATCCATAGACGGTTATTTTTCCGCTCGGCTCAAAAACGCGTCCGATATTCAACGCGACCAAGCCGGCCAATTGGAACAACGTCATCAGCCCCTGCGGCGTGTATAGGTGATGATGCAACGACCCCAAAATATTATCGCTCGGCGGTCGGCGCCCAATCGTCAGCCTGTCCGGAACCTCGATATAGATAATTCCACATTTCGCCGACAGGGCTTGCGCCGCCTGCTTTACAAAAGAAACCGGCTCCGGGATATGTTCGACGACTTTGTTTAAGGTAACCAGATCAAAATCGCGAAATTCTCGCTGGCCGTCATACCGCCCTGCGTGCACCTTGAATTTCCCGATTGAACGCAAATGATTGGCGGCCCGCGGATCCGGCTCTATCCCGACCGCGGTCCATTGCGCGGCGGCGGATTTCGTAGAGTCGACAAAGCGTGACAGGAACACGCCGGTGCCAGCCCCTATATCCAAGGCGCGCCGCCGCCTTTCGCGTAGGCCATCGATCCGGGCATGGAAACCTTCAACGGTCGATCGGATACGTTCAACGCGTCCGGCGTTATCCGAGCGGTCCGGAGGCAAATTCATCACCCTGTCGTACTTCTCCGCAATGGATGAATTGGCCAGATCCACTTCATAGTATTCCGCCGCCAAGGACGCCAATTTCCTTTGGTTCTCGGGAGATTGCAGGTTGGTTGCGCTGCCACACCGGCTGCATTCCACTCATTCGCGATGGTAGCCGGTTTCATCAACGCCGACGTGGATTTCAAACCGGTCCCGTTGCTCGTGCGACAACAATACCCGTCCCAGCGCGCCCCTGCAGATCGCACATTGCATGGCGGATTTCTCATTCTCCATTCGGCCCATCAACGCTTTCCATCCACAGCGAAAGGTTCAACAGCTGCCAGAGGAACATCATATGATTTTCGACAGGTTCACCACTCTCCACGATTCGCACATGATCGTCGATAAGGGCCAACGTCGGGGCCGGGCGGTAGACACCACGATCCCTGAACGACCGGGAAGATACCATATCTTTCAACATGTCCACCGCCTGGCCGGAAAACCAGCGATGGGCCGGGGCATTCCAGCCGGTCTTTTTGATGCGCGTGCGCGTCGCCTCGGGAAGAATGCCTGTCATCGCGCGGCGCAAGAGCTGCTTGGTCACACCGTTCCGGATCTTCATCCGTCCCGGCACCCGATACATGAACTCGACCAATTCGTGATCAAGGAAAGGATCGAAATGCTCCAGCCCGACCGCGGTGCATTGACGGTCTTCGGCCCGCAGGCAGCACGGCAACGTCTCGCGAGACATATCCTGATAGGTCCGATTTTTCAGGTAGCTGCCGAATGGCGTTTCCATGATCGGCCGGAATGTCGTCAAATCAAAGAATTCTCGATTCACCACGTTGGCGTAGCGCATCATTCGCGTGCGATCCGGCAGGCAAACCCCGGGACGCACCGGGTCCGCCAGGCGCGCCATCATCTCGTCCGCGGTGCTTCTGTTTTTGCGAAAGATCGGATGGTCGTGGTGTTCAGCCCAGGCAAGAATTTCATGTTCCATGGCATCGTCAAGGCCCTGGGCACGAAGATCGGCGAAGAACATCGGAAAATATTCATACTCCCCGGCATTCAGTTCGTCGCCGCCCAGCCCGCCAAACAGGGCGGTGAATCCCGACGCCGCCATCTTCTCCGTCAACAGGAAATGCGACAGCCAGGTAGCGGTCGCCACCGGCTCGTCGTGCGTTCGGACCATGCGGGAGACGATGCCGATCAAATCGAGCGCATTGGGAATCTCGACCGCCGTCCATTCCGACACCCGTTCGGCGACAACATCACGGATCTCGTCGCGTTCATCGTAAACGGCATCTTCGTAGATGCTGGAGACGGCGGCTTGCTTCCGGCCCTCTACCGCGGCCGCACAACAAAGAACCGAGGACGAATCGAGTCCGCCCGAAAGAGTAAACGCGGCTTTCCGGACACTTTTGACCCGGCGGGATACGGCAAGCAGAAGACGCTCGCGGTAGCGTTCCGCCAGGACCTCTTCCGCCTCATCCCAATCCGGCTCTTCCGACAGACCCCAGTATCGAATAGGGTCAGAGGCCTTCCCCTCGCTGACCTTCATGCAATGGCCGGCCGGCAATTGAGCGACGTTCGCGTAAGGGGAAGATTCCGGGCAATTGTCAAACGTCCGGTAGTGCATACCGGCGAAGCGCGCAACAAAACCACGGTCGAGCGCTGCGGAAACACCCGGCAAACCAAGCAGTGCCCGCGGCTGGGAAGAAAAGGCAAAGCCATGCGCGGGTCTGCAATGATAAAGCGGCTTGACGCCGAATCGGTCGCGCCCGAGCCAACACGTCGCCCGCGCGACATCGACAAGGGCTATGGCAAAATCGCCGGCTATGCGCCGGAGCGCATCTACAAAGCCATGGCGCCGATACAATGCGATCACCAGCGATACATCGTCGCCATCAACGGACAGTTCCCGGCGCAATTCCGCTCCATTGAGAATGCGCCCGTCCAGCACGACCCGAATGCCATCTTGACCGCCGATGCCCCCGGCAGGACCATCCGGCCAACCCTTCCAACCCAGAACGCCGCCGGGGCTTTCGTCCGTGGCCGTGGCCTGACCGGGAAGCTTCGCCAGCATGCCCGCAACCGGACCGGAGCCCGGCGGGGCCGCGTGGAAAGCAATCCATCCGACTATGCGCGACACTTACAGCCCTCGGCTACCGTGCGGGTCTGGACTAGGTTCTGGTTGCAACGAGAAAGGTCCAGCAATGGGGGTGGCCGATTACCATTTCCGGGGCGCCACCGGTTCGCCGGTCGACGACCTCTTCGACCGTAAAACCGTATCCGGAAATGAACGTGAGAATATCCCCGCGGGCGTAGGTGTTTACGTGCACCTTAAGATCGATCCCAGGGTCGAGATGGTCGTCGCGAACATAGGCGTAGGAGGCGTTCTCGCTGATCGACTCACGTAAGACCAGAGTTTTTCTGGCCGCCAGCAACAGCCGCTCCAGGGGGCGATGGTAGTTGTCGATGTTCGACAACACGTTCATGCACAGCATGTGATCCGCCGCGCCCTGGAAATCCTCGATACGGAGAACGGTCAGCCGTTCCGGATCCAGGCCAAATTCGGGAAGCTCCGCCTTGCCGATTGCGATCAGGCGTTCGCTCGCGTCAAAGCCGCGGTAGCTGACGTTCATGCCCCGCTTCCGCAAGGAATGAAAGAAGTACCCACTGCCACATCCCGCATCTATCACGCTTTCCCCCGGCGACAGAACACCGCTCAACAATTCCGCCGCCTGGGCCGCACACGTCATTTCCACTTCTTCATCGCGGGCGCGGCGGGTATAGAGGTCCAGCACGGTCTGGCTGTGATCCCAGATGTTGAAATTATTCCAGCCGTCCGTACGGACGATGGAATCTCCAAGTTTCCGCGACTTTGTTGATGCCATTGACGACGCGTCCCACGCAGCCCCAGCGCGGGCTAATCCTCTTTGATTTTTCCGACCAAGATAAATGCCGACGCAAGGAAGTGTCCGCGCCAATCGTAAGGGTTCTCCATGGCTATGCTCTCCCGCCGGAAAAGATTAGGTGCGCATTCCTGAAGCATCGGCGGCAGGGCGTGGTAATGGTAGAAGAGAACCTGGACCTCCGTCAGGCCCTGCGCCTTGGCCATCTCTTGCAAGATGAATGGGTTATGCGTTCGCGACAGAACCTCGTCGTACCCGGGTTCCCCCTCGTAACCCTTGCGCAAGGGTGGAAGATCCATGCGGAAACGATCGTCGAGCCGCGTGAGGGCTTGGTCCAGCGCCGCCCTTTCATCGCCGGCGCGCGCCCGCAAGGTCTCCACGTCCATCAAGCGCTTTTTAAAGAAATCGCTGCTGTATCGGTTGAGCGTAAACAAAGCGAACAGTTCGTTGCGCGCTTCCAAGGCAATCAACCCGCCCGGCCGCACAACCCGTTTGAAATTGGCGAGGATGGCGGCCTCGCTGCCCTCCGGAACATGCGGGAGCACGCCGAAGCAAATTCCGGCGTCAAACGTTTTCCTGCCATCCGGTGCGGCGACGAACGCTTCCCCGTCCAGCACACTGCCTTGCCATATACGATCGCCCGAAACGCCCCTTTCCGATAACACCCCGCGGGCCTCGACAACCATTTCCGGGGTCAGATCGAAACCGTACAACTCCACATCGAGATCCGTCAGATCGCGCAGCATGGAAGCCGGGCCGCAACCCGCATCCAGAACGGACGCGATGTCCGTGGACGCCAATACGCCTCTTACAATACCCGTGTGAACCGGCGGGTATGCCGTATCGGATTCGTAATATTCGCCGTAGTAACGCTTGCTCCAGGTCGCGTAGCACGCTTTGACGCTCGCCTCAATGCGATCC
Organism: Pseudomonadota bacterium; assembly: GCA_040752895.1. NCBI lineage: Bacteria > Pseudomonadati > Pseudomonadota > Pseudomonadota bacterium. The sequence goes on along the minus strand of JBFMHN010000004.1, from coordinate 72,057 downwards.
CGGTTTTCAGGTGCCATTGTCAAGAGTATCTCCGGTTAGCAGCCAACGTACCGAGACTACCGGGGTCGCCGCGCGACGATCCACATATGCGATGACAGCCCCTGCCGGGCAAGGAACTGCTGGAACGGCCAGCCGTGTTCGTCCCACTCGTCCACCAAGACACGCTGTAAAAAGGCATCCAGCGCGATTCTCCCGGCCAGCGCCGCTTCACGAACAAACTCGGCGTCCAGGCGACCGGGCGTGTGAGACCGAAGCACCTCAAAACCGACGCTGCGCATCAACTTCGCTAACGAGGCAGGGTTGAAAAGATTTACGTGCTCGGCATCCACCGCCAACGCACCCGCCCCAAGCATGGCGATGTCAAAACCCTGCCCGTTAGGGCATGACAGGACCACCAGCCCGCCCGGAGCGGCAATAGGGTACAGGCTTTTCAAGAACCGCCGTGGCTCGAACAGATGCTCGATCACCTCGAAGGCGACGACAACATCGGCCCCTGCCACTTCGCCGGAAAGGTCTTCGATACGCCGATTGATCACCTCGATGCCACGGCTTCGGCATGCCTTGGCGAGTTCCGGCGTCGGCTCAACGGCGACAACCCGCTTAAATGCCCCGGACTCCGCCGCAATCGATGAAAAAGTTCCGAAACCCGGCCCGACCTCAAGCAACGTACCCCGTGTCACGCCATAGGATTCGCAGTACCCGACAACCCGCTGCAACCAGGGTTTATGAATTTTCTCGCGGCGGGACTCTTCCGAGGCCGGGAAAATATACTTCGCCCAGTAGGCGTAGTTCTCCGAGTTCGCGTAGTAGTCCGCCATTACCGTTTCCGACGGACGGGGCGACATGTAGATGGTCGCGCAATCGCTGCAACGCCGATACGTGAAACCCGACTTGTCGAACGCCTTGGCCCCAGACTCCGCGCCGCATGCCGGACAGACGACCGCGACGAACTCGGAAGCGCGCCGCTGCAATCTCTCGATATCGCGCGCAAACGCTTCCTCTTGCCCCTTGAGCAGGTCATCCGGGCAGAGTTCCGCCTCGCTGAGACAGGTTCCTATGTCGGAGTTTTCAGTGGCGCCCAATCTTTTCACTTGCCGCCAGAGAACGTCCTCATCATCGCCCGGCCGGCCGGCCGAACAATTTTCCGCCAGAGACCATCCGGCAAATAACGCTGAAGCGCGACCGCGACCGGCAAAAAGAACGATCGTGCGCGCGCCTGTTGCAGTCGAGCCCGGTATTCGGCTTCGCCGCGCTTCGCTACGTCTTCTATCTTCTGCCGGACGCCATCGTCCGCCTCCCTCTTGGCGGCGAAAATGAGCAACTCGAAGGCATACTCCACAAGCCCGAGAACTTCTGCAATCGCAGCCAGCTTCAGCACCTTTTCCTGGGAATCCACAGCGCCTGGGCCACTGATCGGGTCCCGGAAGTAGATTGCGTTCGCGCACGCTAACTGGGACTTGTATATCGCGTGGCCATCCGGAACGCGAATGGGCGAATCGAACTGATGACCTCTTTTGATATTGTCAATATCCCATAGATAGAAGCCGTTCTTTCGAAGATAGGCGTCAATATCCGCAAAAACCGGTGCGCCGATCCAGTCGGCATGGAATATCACGTCTACGGAAATGCCGAGTACCGAGGTGAAAATTCCCGGAGCAGCCTCAAGGGCCTCCAATTCGAGGCCTTCGATGTCAAGTTTTAGGTAGTCGATCCCCTGCACCCCCCTCTCTTGCGCCCAATCGTCAAGGGATACGCAATCAACCAAGATTTCCTTATCCACGGCCATCGAGTCGGAAGACCGGATTGGCTGGCCGTCGACCACCGCGCCGATTTTTCTTTGGTACCACGCGTAGTCGAGTTTAAGAAACGACGCCGAGCACAGCTCCTTGGTTACAATAAGCTTCCGCCCTTTTTCGGTTCGTCCGATACATGCGCTGGAGTATTCGGCATTTATACCGCTTCTCTCGGCATTGCGCACCAATGCGGCCAATTCGCTTTTCTCGGGCTCGAACCCATAGAGACTGAGACTTTGGCCAAGAAATTGCCAACGGTTGTATTCGCCGCCGCCGCTGGCGCCGGCATCAAGGACGCGAAGTTTCTTGCCTTGTAACAGCTCTTGAAAAATCAGCCGCGCCAAAGGATTAGGAAAGAGATATGCCATTCTGGACGGGACTCTCTGTCACTGAGTGAATAACTGAAACATGGTCTTGTAATAGTCTACCGTGAATTTCTGGACCATCTGCAATCTGTAGCCGGCGTTCAAATTGCTGGCGCGATGAAATCCGCGCGTATCCGCAACAACTACTGTCCCCGCCTTCCCGGTGATGACGGCCTCCTCGATGTTTTTGCCCCCCTCCATGTCCGCGCGTTTCCTAAGTAGGTGCGGGGGACAAATCCCGGCAGACCCGATATCCGTGCCAAGCCAGTTGAGGTAGTCCAGCGGTCGGCGCCATGCCTGATCAAAATGGCTGCCCTTCCAATAGACCATGGGAGCGTTGTCTTCCGTGACATCCGAGAGCAAGGTAAAAATCTTAATTGACGATTTCCACTGATCCATGTGTGGAACCGTCGTGTAGTCGTGCTTGCCGATGTCCGGCTTGTAATCGAGATAATTTCCGGATGTCTTCAGGGGATAGCGAAGGTATTCCGCCGCCAATTGCCGGAGATACGGATTGTCGATAACGATCTTGCTCTCGGGGATATGGGCTTCCACGTTCCTCAGGCGGTAAATGCCATCGTCCGGATATATAACGGTGTCGGAAAGCTCGGGATCCCCGCCTTCTTTCAACCGTTTTCCCAGCTTGTATGCCTGTTCCGAAATGACCGCGATCAATCGGCTGTCGTGGAATTCGGGCAGTATCAGCAGTCCGGTATCCAGGAGCTCACGCAATTCTGGACTGCAATTATCCGGGCGATCGTAAATGGGATGATCCCGGAAGTAACGCGACCGGACCATATTGAAATATATTTGCGTACGCTGAAACATGCGCACGGGTGTTTTCAACCGTTCAGCGAGAGAATTCAACTGTGGCGCACCTTTCGTATCTTAGGGAACGTCAACCACATACGGAAAACCCGCGGACCGCCTCCGAGCGCCCGGCAAGACCTCAACTCGCCTCCATACGAAGATGGTCTACCATCTCCCGAAACGCCGGCACGTTCGCGACAAGGTCTTTAAACGTGCCTTCTGCAACGACAGACCCTTTGTCGAAGAAGAAAATCTTGTCGCATCGGGATATGAAGCTTAACCGGTGCGCGATCACAATAACCGTTTTCGATCCGTGCAATTTGTTGATCGCCTCGCCGACCTCAAATTCGGTCCGGGCATCCAAAGAAGCCGTCGGCTCGTCAAGCACCAGGATTGGCGCGTCCTGGTAAAGCGCTCGCGCAATTCCCAATCGCTGACGCTCGCCACCCGATAGGGATCCGCCTCTCTCCCCGAGAACAGAATTGACCCCCTTGGGTAATCTCCTGACGCGGTCGGCCAATGCCGCGCCGCTCAACGCATCCCAGACCCGCGCATCGTCAATGTCCTTCTCCTCGACGCCAAAGGCCACGTTGCGCCGGACACTATCGTCCAAAACGAAGGAGTCCTGGGGAACATAAGCGAACAGGCCCACTGCATTGCTCGGCATTGCCTGATTGTCGCAGATGATGCGCCCGGACGTTGGCGACAACAAGCCGAGAAGGATGTCGGCCGTGGTGGATTTACCCGACCCGGAGTGCCCAGCGAATCCGACCAGCTGACCCTTTTCAATTTTTATGCGCACATTCCTTACGGCGGGGATATTGGCGCCGGCGTAGTGATACGAGATATCCTCCAGTACCAGCGCGCGCTCAAACTTTAGTGGGACGGGCCGGTTTTCCCGCGGCCCCAATGCCGTGCCTTTGATAGGGCATTCCCTGTAGTCGGGAAGTATCGCCTGGAGACAAGGTGCTGAGTTTCGATATAACTGGAGCGCCGAGATAATGCGCACGAATGCCGGCACCATTCGCAAGGTCGCCATCCCGAAAAGCGCCATGGCAGGTATGATTTCCTGCATGGTTTCGCCGACCGCGATCGCCGTCCCCACCGCGCCGAAAAGGACCACGATAACAACCAGCTCCAGAGCAAACCTCGGAAGCTGTTGTGCGATGCCGCTCTTCAGCCTCAACGTGTACTGCTCCTCGGCAAGATTAAGATAACGCTGATGAAACACGTCCTCCGTCTGGGTTGTTTTGATCGTCTTAATACCATGGTCGACTTCCGCAACGGCCGCATAGACTTCCTCGGTGGCACGCAACATCCGGTTTCCCCAATAGAGGAGCCTTTCTTGCATGAGAAACCAGTACACCGCCGCCAAGGTGCCGATAACCGCAATGCCACCCAGCGTTTCCAAAGGCCTGACAACGAACAACGTGAGCAAGAACAGGACCGCCAACGCGACCGCCCCCGCTATCTCAACGACGCCCAAGGTGCAGTTGGCCACGGCCGCCGCGGAGTTGCTCGTCACGTTGTTCAAGAATGTGGAGGATTTCGAGGCCAGGTAGCGGCTATACGGTCCGCTAAGGTATCTGCCAAACAGCGCGCCGGAAACGCGGACCTGAATTTTCTTACGAAGCCACATATTGAACCAAACGGAAAACACCTGCACCGCTACCCGTGTGACGAAAACGGCCATCACGCCCAAGGCCAAACTAACCATGAACAATGGCTTATCCGTCATTCCCAGCCAGCCGTACAATCCCTGCGCCCATTGAATGCCGCCAAGCATCGCGGGCTCCATCGCGATCTTCAAAAACAAGTAGACAAGCCCAACGCTGCCCGTCTCCAGAACGGCCGCCAACAAACCAACACCAAACAGGGCCAGCAAGAGCGGCCGTTCCGCCCGTTCAACGAGAGACAGAGAATCTCTTATGCTTTGAAGCATGCGGTCAGCACTTCAGTTCTTCACGAATCCAGCGCCCGCGCTCCCGCCGCCACACACGCGGGTCGCGAAAGGTGTCGGCCATGCGATCGAAAGCGTCCTCGGTCATGCCGACATAATCCAGCCACCGCCGAAGGTCGCTGGGTTTAATCGGGTCATAGCGATTGACGATCGGAATGGCCTCCTCTCGGGTCATCAGCCCCGCGCGAATATCCTTGCAGGTATGATCCGTCGCCCGACCGTATCCGAACTTTATGAATTTCAGGTAGTCGTGCACGCCGTTCTCGTGCATGTCGTCCAGGTTGGACATCGTGCGATAGGTGCGGTCGAAGGGCTCTTCATTCACCTCGAATCCGTACCGTTCTATGACCATCTTCGTATGCGCGTTGGCTTCCCAGTACACATAGTTCCCGAGGAAGATACCCCGTAGATCGAGATCAAAGAGTTCCCGGTCGGTCGGATATTTCCAGGGAATCATATTGGCGCTGGTTAGCCCATCCCGGCCCACGAAGTAGGTCCATTCGTAGCCGCGTGCGAAATGTTCCTGTCGGTCGCGGTAGCTGATCTCCGGAAAATCGTCCATCGAGAACTGCCCGCAGAGGTCCAGATAGCCATGCTCGCCATAGAACACCAAGGGAATGCCGTGCTGAACCGCCACCTTGACGGGCGCTGTCATGATGCCAACATGGGCGTGCCAATTCATGTCCCCCATGATCTGGAACGCGAGCCGGTTAAGTTTCCTGAGCGTGCCGACGGCCGGTTGAACGATCACGTGGTCACAATCGAATACTTCCTTCATGCGCAGCATGTTGCGCCAGCCCACCGGTGTCCAATTGTTCCCGTTGTAGGTTACCAGGAGAGGGTTCATGCCGAACTCGTTCTTGAGCACATGCGCCTGAAAGTAGCTGTCCTTGCCACCCGATACCGCGATCACGCAGTCATGCCGGCTGCCGTCTTTGCAACGGTATCTGTCCAAAATCTCTCGCAGCAGGCCCTTGCGGCGATCCCATTCGGACGCAGGAATGGCGGATTTCACCCGCGCCATCTGACAGCCGGTGCATTCCCCCTCGTCATCGAACTCCATCGGCGCCGCACTGATGGAGGGATAGGTGCAACTCTTGCACCACGTAATCGGCCGCCGGTTGACCGCGCTTTCTGGCCGTGCGGCCACATAGTCGTTGCCCCGGGCCTGACGCAACCTTTCCTCTAGGCGCGCGTCTTCGGCGGCGCGGTCGTACCGGGGTTCGCGTGGCATGTAACGGCTGCCCAGACGGATCGGGCGCATGGGAATCCCCGCCTCGATACATGCCCGCTTGGCATGGCAATAGCTGAGTTCAAAAAAGTGAAAAATATTGGCGGCCGAGACGGCGCTGGCCCCGCCCTCAAGAATGCCCGCGGCGAAATGTTCGTATTGGCCGACCCCGCCACATGCGACGACGGGAATGGAGACGGCCTCCGTTGTCCGCCGGATCAAGTTCACATCATACCCTTGCGCGGAGCCGTCCCGGTCTATGGAATTGAGAAAGATCTCGCCGGCGCCCAGCGACTCGACCCGGCGCGCCCACGTGCCGGGCTCAAGCCCGGTTGGGCGGCGCCCCCCTTCGGCCATCACCTCGTAGCGACCATCGTTACGGCGTACGGCGTCCATCGAGATGACGATGCACTGGCTGCCAAACTTTTCGGCGGCCCGGGTGATGAAATCCGGGTCGTCGATCGCCGTGGTGTTGATTGCCACTTTGTCGGCGCCGGCGGCAAGCCGTTGACCGATATCGTCGAGCGTGCGAATGCCACCGCCGAACGTCAGCGGCATAAAGCAGACCTTGGCAATTTCGCGCAAGACATCTATGGCGGACTCACCGGCATAGCGCTGTTGTATATCGTCACGGCGCAAATCGTGCCGCCCCTCGCCGCGGCCTATGTCCAAGACGACCAGCTCGTCGACGTTCCAGTGCGAGAAGCGCTCGACCGTGCTCATCGGATTGCCAATCACCTGATGCACTTTGAACAGCTGGCTGCGAACAATGACACCTTGTTTGAGCAGCAGACAGGGAATGAGGCGCGGTCGGATCACGGCGCGGACGCGCCTTCGACAACGGATAGAAAGTTTTCGAGAATAGCCAACCCCGCATCCTGGCTTTTCTCCGGATGGAATTGCAGGCCGAAAACGTTGCCGCACTCGAGGGCAGCGGTGACCGATGCGCCGCCAAACCGTATGGAGGCCGCGACAGGCCCGGGACTGGCGCACTGCACATGGTAGCTGTGCACGAAGTAGAAGGACGTCTCCGACGGCACGCCCCGGAACAGACGCGCGCAGTTTCCCGCCGTCACGTCACACCAGCCAATATTTGGCACCCGTTCGCCAACCCCCGCCCGCAGGCGTACAACCTTCCCGGAAACCAGCCCCAGCCCCTCGTGATCGCCGTATTCCTCGCTGCGATCGGCGAGGAGTTGCATGCCCAGGCAGACCCCGAGGACCGGCTTGCCGCCGCGGGCGGCGTCCCGCATGGGTTCGACAAGTCGCCTCTCGCGCAACACGGCCATGCCGTCGCGAAACGCCCCCACCCCGGGCAGCACGATCCCCTTGGCCTTCGCGATCGAGGCCGGGCCATCCACAAGGACGGGGTCGCTGCCCAGCCTCTGAAAGGCGCGCATCACCGACCCTATGTTGCTGACGCCGAGATCAACGACACCTAGCAAGGCCGTCTGCTTCCAGTCTGCCCGCGCACCCGACGTGGGCGGGGCCGCGCACAGGGCGAAAAGCGCATGTCCACGAGGCCCTTCGCCTCGAACCGTTTGAGATAGCCATGCAATCTTTCAAAAGGCAGGTCGTGGCGCTCGGCGATCTCCAACACCGTCAGGGTCCCGTCCAGGTAGCGGAAGAGACAGTCGAGCAGATGCCCCCACTTCTCGGCGTCCGCCTCCAGATCCTTGGTGATGGTCGGGTCGGGCCGCTCCATGTACAGGCCGTACTCGGGGTTCGACAGACAGATCAGCCCGTCGAAACTGCGTTCAATCGACGCATCGTTTTCCAATGTAAAAACAACCCGCTTGAGCGTGTCGAGCATTTCATCCAGCTGTCCGGCAATCATGATATCGGGCGTGTCTAGACTGGAGTGATACTCGGGGTACGGTGCGAACTGATCTTCGCAACGCGTTACTTCGACAAACGGCACCTCGTAGCCCGGCGCCTCCCACACGGTTTCGTCGTTGCCCGCCCCCTTCCGCCAGGGCACAAGCGCGTAGCCCTTGGTGTGGTGCTTGAGGGCGTTGGCGAACGCCAAATCGATTTTGTGCCCCCCGTTAAAGGTGCTTGCCGCCTTGATCGCCCCTTGGGTGCCGGGCATTTCCTCGAAAACGCCGCACGCCATGCGCGCGATTTCGTCCTCGGGCAAATCGCGCAGATAAAACACGCTCCCAAGATGCTCCGGCCCCAGAACCAAACGGTAGGTGTAACGATTGTCGCGCCCGGCGAGCCACTGCATCAATCGGATGAGAACCGCCGTACCGGCAAACCCGTCGTTCGCCATGTGCGGATGACAGGTGTTGGAGTTGAAGACGATCGTCTGCTCGCCACGGCCCTTGACTTCCGCGTGGGCGACCAGCATTTCACCCGGAACGCGCTCGGTCTCCAGCTCGACACGGTAGCGGCCGGGGCCCAATTTCCGATAGATGCGATAGGGCACGCACAACGCCCAGTCGGCATCCCACGGCCGATACTGCCACATGCAGTGAAACATGTAGGCTTCGGGCAGATCGGGGTTGGTCACCAGATACGGCTTGAGCGCGTCCCATGCCAACTCACCGGAAAACGACTTGGAGTAATAGGCCACCCCAAGCGTGTGGGCGGTGCCGTCAAACACCTCGACGCCATCGCGAAACAATTTCGCCCGTTTCACCCGCCAATTGTCCGGCACCACCCATCCGTTGTGGGTGTCGCCGGAGGCAAAACGGAAGATTTCGAGCGGCACTTCCTCGGCAATACGCGCGAACAGGCCATCGTTCCCATCGGCGACGACACCGGCGCGAAAGGCGCACAAGGCCTGCGCCAAACCGATCATATCCGGCGCGTCACTCACCCGCGGGCTCCCGCCGGGAATGCGAACCGAACATGCTGCACATGAACATTAGCTTCCACCGGTGCTCGGCCGGCCAATTCAACGTATCCATATATTGCCGTGCGTTGATATCGTCTGCATCCCAATCCGGAATCAGCAGCGGCGGCAGAGGATGCAAGTTAGCAAATTCCTGCGCTTGTTCTGTAAAACCGTATTTTGCCAACTTGTATCGATAGCTCAGTGGATTTTCACGAACGGAGAATGTCTTGCGGTCAGGCTTGTCCGGAAAAGTCAGCAACGAGGAAACATCACATGGACAAGCCCGAGTGCCAAAATGATGCTGGAAGAACATCGCCGTATACTGATTTAGGGTATACATATCGAACAATTCGTTCGAGTGAGTAACGACCAATCTTCCTCCAGGGCGCGTAATTCGTGCACTTTGTTTGTAGAACTCTTCCTCTTCGTCCTTGGACAAATAAGCCAAGACATTCAAAGCAAAAACTGCATCGACCGACTGGCTATCAAACGAACCCAATCTCTCAACGCCCCCCATTTTGAAAGCGTCCGAGAATGGCGTGTGCGAGAATCGCTGACGGGCAACTTCAATCATTTGCGCGTCAGTATCGTACCCGATGACTTTGGCGCCTCCTTGCACCAAACAGCTTGAGAAAATCCCGTCGCCGCAGCCAAAGTCCAAGCAAATTCGGCCTGCCAGATCGACATCACTTATGAGCGCTCTTACTACTTCCAGACGGTGACGATGATAGGGGCCTCTGATACCTTCGACATAGCTGTCCGCCTTTTGGGACCAATAGACTGCGGAATGTATGTCTGTTCCTATTTTCTCAACCATTGGTGCGAATTTCCTCACACTGCACTGTATCCCCCCGAGCCTGCCGGCGTAAAACTTGTCCCTCAGCGGTGGCCTGGACATCTGATTCTACTACATCCACGATCAACCCCGAGGAAGCAACAATGCGACCACCAACGTCGCGCCCAGTCTCCGCACCGACGCAACGAGCAATGATCGATTTGATGTGCTGGCAGAGCTCCGCGGCAGAACGTGCAACCATGCCGCCCGGAACCAGATGCATGTTGCAACTTTCACCTTCCCCTATCGTCAGCCCAAAATGATCGTAGATCACCAGGGGTTTTCCGAACACATCGCACAGCAGGTTGGTGGAGCACGGAAAAGAGACGCTGACCGTGCAATACGGGTATAACGCGTGGATTCTATACTCCGTGCAGATCGTCACACCGTATTTGTCTTCGGCGAACCGGTAGTCTTCGTATCGGCAGAGCGGGTGCAGCGACAGAACGACCGGCAACCCGCATTTGATAACCGCGGCCATGGTTTCGTGGAACAGCGACCAATGGCGGTCCCAGTCGCAGTAGTCGTGCTCCGCGGACGGCTCCACGTTGAACAGGATGAAAGGCGACCCAACCGGCAGTCGGATATGGGCGAATAGCCTAGTTTCGTGGGCAGCGTCGCCGATCTGCGCCCAGACCGCATCAAGCAGCGGTGGTCCGCTAACCACAATGCGCTCGGCTGGGTATCCGTCCGTCAAAAGAAGGTCGCGCGAATACGCCGAATGAACGAAAACCCGCTTGAAATCCAGGCTCGGCTTCAGCCACAACCGGTTCATCTGCAAGCCCGCCAGCTCGGCGGCAAGGACGTGCAGAGGGTCCCAATAGAACAACCGGCGACCGTCCGCCACCCGCCGGGTCCACTTGGGAAAAATCCATCCCAGCAGCCGGTTTAGCCAGTCGTATTCCACCGTGATCACGGGGCCGGCCATGCCGTGATCGAGGTGATGCGGCCGCGCCACCCGCAGGATCCTCTCGCCCAGATAGGGCGAGTTCGGCAGACAATACATTGCCGTTCCCCGCTTTCGGCAGGCGCGCGCAATCGCGTTGTCGAACTGCCCGGCGCTATGGAAAGGCCCGGCGACAACAACGCTTGGCGCCAGCCTGGCGACGATGGCCTCGGCCGCTTTTCGTTTTCTGAAACATGCCGCGACCTTGGCGGGGAACCCAATCAGTCGCATCAATCCGGTTTTGCGAACCAGGCTGCGCACGCCGTGCAACGGGTTGCCCGCGCCATCGGCGGTTCGACGCCGACTCGGGCCGGCGGCAGCCGCCGTGCGATCGGTACCGGCGGCCTTGCCATAGGTGACCGTGCCCGGTGCGAATTCGACCGCTATCCCTTCTTGCCGGCAGGATTCGAAAATTCGCGTCGCGTCATCGGATTGGAACCCGAGCAACACCGTAACGTTCCAGTCGCGCCGCACGAATTCGCTTATTACCGGCGCGGATTCGCGGTGGTAGGATTCGGCCGTAAATACAAACAAGACCGAAGGTTTGTTCAACGCCGTTTCCGGGACAGGCGAAGCGCCGACGAAAGCGCGCCATGCACGGCAAGGGGAATTCTGTTCCAGGCGTCCAGCATCCGGCGCTTCCTGGATTTGTCCGGGCGGGCGGCAATGGCCGATTTTATCGCTTCCAGCTCTTCCCCGCTCAACAGGGCCGCCTCGACGAGCAAGCCGACGGCGAGGGAATTGAAGCCGAACGCTAGCAGGATCAGCGCCAGCCTTTGGCGATCCAACGGCGCAATGGCGTTCCGGTCAGGATCGATCATGAACAGCGCGTCGCCGGCAAATAGCGGCGCGCGGCCGCAAGCATCGGGCAGATCAACGGGCCCGCGCCGATATCGCGGATGGTCGAAATCGAGATCGATCAGGCGCATCCCGTTCCGCGTCAAGAACGCATGCTGGTCGCCAAAAACGGGGTGATCCCGATAGTAGGGGAAGGCTTGAAACTCGGCCTGAACGAACAGAATCCGCCGCTCATCAAAAAGCCGCTGCGCCCCTTTGAAAACCTTCAGCTCCCCGCCTTCGACGTCGACCTTCAAGAAATCGACCGTCTCGCCGGCACCCAGAAGCGCGTCCAGGGGACGGCACGCGACTTTATCCTCCGACACGATTCGCGTGTGCAGATCATGGACGCTCCGGCGGCGCCTCGCGTCTCCCCAGGGGTAGAGGAAATAGGTGTTCTCCAATAGCGGCGCGGTGGGGCCCATGAGCGTGCAGGCCCCCAGTCCCTGCGTGATATAGATAGTGTGATCGCCCTCGGCGTCCCAGACGGCGCAATCGAAGTAGTGTTCTTTCTTGAACTTTGGAATCTCCTGGCCGCGATGCGCGCTCCAGGCGTGCCTATCCGTCGAACCCGTGGTGAGCTTCTCGTATTCCTCGCGGTTCGGTTCGAACCCGATCAGCGTCGCCACCGATGCGTACTCGGCCGGCAGCAAAAACATGCCGTTGCGCGCGCCGACATCCACGACCCGCGGAGACACGCCGGCTTCCAGCACCGGCCTTAAGGCGAGATCCCAGATCGTCGCGCCCAATGCGGTTCGCCGTTCCAAAACCGTCATGTTGCGCGGGCTCTCAAGTGGCCTTCCGTGCGATCATGTGGCACCAGGGCTGAAACAGCGCGCCCCGAAACATCATTCGGTTCCCCGCCTGTCCGTTGACCGTATAGGTCACCACCTCTTCGTCGTACCCCGGCATCGGGAGATCGATCGGCAACTCGAACGGGCGAAAGTCGATCTCGGCGAACCCGGCCCGTGCCGCCACCTCGCTCACTTTCTTCATGGGACGGAAACACAGCCTAAGCCCATCGGGGTGCATCATTGTGGTCTCATAGATCGTCAAATTCTGGTGAGAGAAGGGATGTGCAAAATCGTAGATGATCAGATTGCCTTCTGGCACCAGGCTGGCTCCCAGGCTCTCGATCGCCTTTTCGTACTGCGCGTCATCAAACATATACAGAACGGCATTGACGACGATCACGTCAAACGCATCAGCCGGAAGGTTCAAAATATCCATCTCTTCGAACGCGACATCGCTCAAATCCGGGTTCTTCCGACACATCTCCAGAGAGGATTGCGCCAGATCGCCCCCGGTGTATTGCACCCCGGGCACCACGCGCTTGAGATGCTTCAGCAAGTTCCCGGTGGAACAGCCAATATCGAGAAGCCTCAGCGTGCGGCCGTCGGCTTTCTCTGCCAGGTCCTTGACGATGGAGAGGATGACCTTGTCACTCTCGCGAATGGTGTCGGCGTAACGGGCCTGATAGGCGTTGTATTCCGCGAGAAACCTTTCGTCCTTTACATAATCATGGTAGGCGAATTTTTCGGACATGATTCTGTTTACGCCTCAGCTTATTGCTGGCTGTGGATTAGGGAATACGGCCGCGCGAAGACGGTAAAAATAGGATTCGAACAAGAAATGGCGCCGGATTTCATCCGCATCGCGTAAGGCTTCGGGCGCGCCGCTCAACAGACGCCACCGCGCCTCCTCATGTGCCAGATTCGCCTCCATCGTTCCGAAGTCGCTGCGCCAAGCCCCAGGGCTAAGGTCGGCGTCCCTGACAATCTCGGTTATAGCCTCGTTCAGCAGTGTTGGAAGGCTTCCTACCAGCGCATAGCCTTCTAAGCGCATATCCGCCCCGCAAAAAAATTCGATGGTTTGAATCATGGCCGCGCTCAACACGTTTCGCCAGCGTTCTACGGAGATATTGCTTACACCGACAATCTTACCAAAACTGCTGTTGCCATCACCTGCACCACCCGTTCCTTGAATGGGGTACAGCATGGCCCGATCCAGATCCAGGTCGAGAAACGCGCAGAGACTTTTTACCCCCTGCTCCGGATCGCTAGCGACTGTCTCGTAGGACAGCATCATAACGCGGCCATCCAGAAACTTGTCGTTCATCAATGCCGCGCCAACAGCACCCTCTTTACGCCAATGGCGCATGTAAGAAATCGTGTGCGCGGCCTGTGACGGATTCTTCTTCGCCAATGCGAGTAGAGACGCCACAATACCCCGGGGATCGCGGCGCACAATGATAAACCTAGCCTCCGGATATGCTCGCGCCAACAACGGAATAAATTCCGTAGTCCATACCTCCTTGACCCCACGCCAGACCACGTTGGAAAGTCGCGCTGAAGATACCCTGTCAAAAACTTGATCGAGCACGTCTGTGAAGGTCTGGCCGTTGACATCGCGCAGTCGTCGGGCAAATTCCGGTGCTTCCAAGGCCGCGCGATCGGCAATAGCGGCGCTCAACGTTTCGTTTTCATCACCCATAGGGACGTCAAGCCGGCCGGTCAAAACTAGGTCCAGCAGACGATACCCCTGGCTGTCGTAGTAGCCATCTTGAAACGGCGCCTCCGAAGGAAACTTCGCTTGCAAATTGCGGTCGCCCGATGCGATCAACAGCGCAGTCCGGAGCGCCTTGAAAAAGGGAAGCAATGGGTCAAGCGCCAATTCCACATTGGGGTGCGCGTTCAACATACCGGCGATCAAGTTGGTGCCGGCACGGGCAACTCCGAAGACAAATAGGGGCTTAGTCATTGACGCAAATTGGCGCGGTCATTTCATGGGAACCGCGGCTACCACAAGATCGTCGCACTGACGGCTCTGATCCAGCCCCGCCTGCAAAGTTGGAATCATGTCAGCCAATTTTTCAATGACGGCGCCATCGTCCAGGCGCAGGGCAGCCTGAATCAAGAATTCGTACACATCCATGCCGAAATACCAGGCCGCGACGGGGCGAAATCCTGTTTCCACCAGGGCCGTGGCCAGCGAAGCGTCGGAAAACGTGTTGATATGCGATGTAGGGTCCATATGACGGGCAATGTTGAATGGGTTTTCCATTTGTACCGCCGTGCCAAGGCAATCAAACCTAGGCACTTCAACCACCAATAACCCTTTGCCATGTATGAGTTGACGGCGCGCAACCTCAAGGAAACGTCTAGGCTCAGGTGCGTATTCTAACATTCCCCAGAAAGCGACAAGGTCGACGGGATCGCTGCCAATCTTGAGGAAGTCCTCCTTGCGTAAATCCAGACCAAACGCTTCCTTGGCAAACTGACGCGACGATCGGTTCAATTCATACCCCGCAGCATCAATGCCGGCACGCCGCATGCCTTCCACAAAATGTCCTCCTCCAGCACCAACATCGACACCTGTCTTCGGTGTCGTGCTGTATACCTCGCGGTAGGTGGATAGGGTCCAGTTTACCTTCGGGGAAATGATTTCCCGCATTCGCGCCTCAAGGGAATCGTGATTTACATAGGCAGAGGCATGAGCCGTTGAATTTTCGAAAACGGCATTGAGCGCCTCCTCGGTTGGCTGCTCCAAGACAAACCCGTGGGCGCAGTTTGTGCATCTATGGTAGGTCACGCCGATGAAGCAATGTTCGTCAACTGTATTGCCAGCGGTTGCCATCAGGCAGCAGGGGCAAGTCTCGACACGGCGACGGGGAATTCCGGGCCCATACAATTGTTTCGCAGTACGCCTTAGATGGGCCGCATATTTTCGAATCTCATCGAGGTCCGCACCTTTGAGTCCCAATACGTTAAAGGGCTTGCCATTCGTCACATGCACAGGAAATTTCTGTGCTGGACCGATATCCGGCTCGTAAATCCATGTTTCGTCCGATCGACTCTCTGGCATTCCGCCGAACGAGGCAACGCGCTGCCATGCGGTCATGTCCGCACCTCAAGTTGCAACGGACATCTAGTTAAAAATCCCCGTAGCGTCCATTTGCCGCTGGGTTCGCGCAAGCGCTCCATCGTGTTCAGGGACAACCCGGCTCTCTCTGCCAACGCAGCAAAGGATTGCGGACTGAAGACGTGGTGGTGTTCGATAAAAAGCTCCTCGCGGCCCGGGCCTTCCGCCGCCGCCGCTGTGTCGGGCAACTCGACATAGAGAAATCCGTCCGCCGCCACGAACTCGGCGCCTTTCCGCAGCAACGCCACCGGGTCCTCGACGTGTTCGAGGACCTTGTTGAACGTCACGGCGTCGAACCGGCCGGTATCTTCCGGGTCAAGCTCGTAAAGCGTTCCGTTCCTGGCGGCCACGCCCACGGCCTCGCGCAGATGCCCAGCCGTCCTGGCATCGGGCTCAACCGCGGTGACGTGCCAGCCGGCCTGCTGCATCGCCGCCGGGAAAATCCCTATCCCGGCGCCCACGTCAAGCACCCTTGGCGGCGCGGAACGTTTTGGAAGAACTACCTGTGCGTACTCCAAGATGCGCGCAACGCGGCCAGCGTTGTCGGACCGATCCGGAGGGAGGGCCTTAAGCGCCTCCAAGCGCGCCCGCATGCCCTCGACCCCGCCATAGGTCGCATCCACGTATTCGGCGGAATACAACGCCGACAGGTCCATGGCGTGCCGCGCAAAAAAGTGCCCGCACAGCTCGCAGCGGTCGTAGGCGCGTTTATAGGGAACGCCCTTGAGGTCGAAACGGGTTTCGCCTTCCGGCGGCGCATCGTACGAGAACGCCTCCCGTAGGTGCGCACCGTTGCAAGGACAGCGGAGGGTCGGCTGGCAAGTCATTCGGTATTGCCGATCCCCCGGCGCAAACGATCGAGAGATTCGGTGCTGTCAAGCCAGGCAACCACCTCCAGGCTTTCCTGCGCCATGTATTCCTCGAAAGACGGTTCCTTGCCGCTTTCGACGAGAAAAACAAAATACCGCCCCGTCAATTTGTTGCGGATCAATACGCCGCGCAGACCATGGTTAAGCAAGCGGCCGTTGAGCGACGGCGTCGCGTAGAATCCCCATTCTTTGCGCGCTACGTCGTATTCGCCGCCGCTTTCCGTGGTCAGCGTCACTTGCTCGTTGGGGTCGAGCGCCACCGTACCGCAATCCCTCATGGGAAAGCGGACGGCGTTCCCCACCTCGAACTCACGGGGCGGGCGCTTCTCAACAAACTTCATGACCAGTTCCAGTCCGGAATAAGGAACCCTGGCATATGCCACACGCCATCCGAACGGCGCTCCCAAATCCTGGCATTACGAAATTTTTCGGCGATCGCAGAAAACTCGGGCCTGCTCACCCCGGCAAACTCGCAGAACTTCCCGATATCGCCATGCGGTGTTTCATCGCCCCGTTCGCGCAAATACGCAATCGCCTGACTGCGAGACAGGCGACGGTTGCGAATCTCCAGCGAAAGGTTATCGAATGTGCGCGTGAATCCGAATTTGAACCACTTCATCCAGTGGTGCAGAGAGATAAAATCGTCATCGATATCGGCGTAGTCGTAGTACCCGGTGCGGGCCACCCCCTCGTTGCGTTTGAAACCGTGCGCCTTCGCTAGCGCATGGGTCGCGTCGGGATCCCACGGCAGGTAGTAGCCAAGGAACACCGCATCGATTCCGGCCGCACGGAGTTCTTCCGGGGCGGGGCCGAAATAGGCGGTCAGGTCCGACCGCGAGAGGTCTTCGCCAACCCAGTCCTCGGCCGTGGTCCCGTGCGTGACGCCATAGGTCTTGAGCCAATCCGCGTCCAGCCGGAATCCGGTATGGGCATCCTTGGCGCTACCGTACTCAAATGCCGAATTCTCCCCCCAAACCACCAACGGAATCTGCAAACGCGCCGCCAGCGTCAACGGGATATTGAACAGGGCCAAATGCATGGGAATGCCGGTCGAGCCGAGCCGCTTGAACGTCTTAAGCATAAACCGCGCCTCGACCTTCGGGTTGATCCGGTAGTCGATGTGATCGACACCCAGGGCGACCAGGTTCTCCAGGTTCCGCCGGCCGATTTCCGTGCGTCCCGGCGTCCTCCAGGTAACCGCAAGCGCCTTCAGGCCGTATTCGAGGCATTTCACCGTCTGCCACGTGCTGTCCTTGCCGCCGCTGACCGGAATTAGGCAATCGTACCCTTGCGACCGTGACCTGGCCCGTTTTACGACATCTTGCAAAGCGCGTTCGCGTGCCGGCCAATCGATGCTCTTCTTGCTTTCATGGGCATGGCACGCGTTGCAGCGACCGTCGCTTTCGATGCGAAGATTGGGGCGCGTGTCGGGTAAAACGCAGCTCGCGCACCACTTCACGCCGCGTATTCCTCCAGAAAAATCTTCGCGCAAACAAAATTGAACAGAAATTTGCTGCGGCTATTGGGAAACTCCTCCAAATCCAGCAGTTCCGAAACGCGATCGCGCCGTATCACATCAAAAACCGGACTGTCAGCCAGCAACGCGTCGCGCACCACCCGGGACCCCGTATCAAGGTAACCGTGCATTGGCGCGTTGAACCCCACCTTGCGCGGGTTGTCCACGATGGCATCCGGGGCAAGACCGCGCACGGCATCGCGCAACACGGCTTTGGCCCGCCCCTTCTTCACCAGATGCCGGGTTGGAATCCTTTGGCACCAATCGAACAGAGCCGTATCGAGAAAGGGCGACCGGTTTTCAATGGAGTAGTACATCGCGTTCAGGTCGTCCTCGTGCAGGATCACCGGAACGGATTCATGAAACAGTTCGTTTGCCATGCGGTTCCGCAAGAGCGAGCCGGCATAGGCGGCTTCCTGGAAGGGCTCATCGAAAGGCCGGGTAAGAAACGCGGCGAACAGAGCCGCGTCCAAATAGATATGGGCTCTGGATTCGGGGCATTTCACGAAATAGTCCGGATCCTGTAAGTAGGGATTGCGAACGATGGGCGCCACAACCGAGCGCCAATCTTCCAGAGCCTGCCGATGGAGGCGCCCGTCCTCGATCCGCATCGCGGCGAGGTACGCGTTGTGGTGGTCAAAATAGCCGCTGAAGAGTTCGTCGGCGGCCGTTCCGCTTACCGACACCTTGTACCCCGCCTGGCGGATTGCCTCCATCAAACGCCATTGGGCGTAGTAGGTAATGGTGTAGACCGGTGCGTCGTGATAACGGACCAGCGTCCGCAGATTGGGCAGAAAGTTCTCGGTGGAAACGGGCACCTGGGTGTGCCGAAGGCCGAGGTCGCCGACCGCGGTTTCGACCATGCTTCGTTCCTCGTACCGGGAATCCGTATTCATGATGGTGAAGCCGTGCACGTCGTAGCCGAGTTGGCGCTTGGCGATCGAAATCAACGCGTTTGAATCCACGCCGCCGCTCAAACAGAAAGCGATCGGCACGTCGGCGCGCAGCCGCAACTCGACGGAGCGCACCAGCGCGGCGCGCGCGCCGGCAACCGCTTCGTCGTAGGACATGTCCTGCTGCTCGGTGTCAAACGCCGGCCGCCAGTAGAACGTCTCGGGTTTTGCGGCCCGCCCGTCGCATTCGAGATAAGCGCCGGCCGCCACCTCGTGCAGCCCCTCAAAAAAGGTCTCCCGCGTCTTATAGAGGGCCTTGTATCCGTTCACGAGATAGCGGGACAGCTGCCGCCGGTTGACGGGAAGCGCCCTTCCAAGAAGGGCAAAAATGAACTTGGGCTCGGATCCGAAATAGACCCCCTCCTCGTTCCGATACACATAGAGAGGCTTTTCGCCGAAACGGTCGCGGCACAGATAGAGGCTGCCGGTGTTCGCGTCGTACCAGGCGAATCCCCACATGCCTTCGCACGCCCGCACGCCCTCGATCCCCTTGCGCACGAGTTGCCGGGCGAGAACCTCGGTATCGCTGCTGGTCGAGAATTTCTCCCCCTCTTTTTCAAGAGCCGCGCGCAGCTCTGGGTAGTTGTACACCTCGCCGTTGTAGGACAGAACGCACCCGTCGACCGAAAAGGGCTGGTCTGCACGGTGATCCAGATCGATGATGCTAAGGCGCGAATGGAGCAAATGAAGGTGGCTGCCCGATCGCGTCCTTAACGCAACCCTATTCTCGGCGTCGGGTCCGCGCCGCCGCATCAACGCCTGGCACGCCTTGAGGCGGTCGTCCGCGAGGGGTCGTGAACCAAGAAATCCAGCTATCCCGCACATGGTCAGAGCAGAATATTCGGTTCCAGGCGCTCGCCGCCACGCACGTCCCGCGCCAGCTTCTTGCCCAGGACTTCGGCCGTTCTGCACGGCGCAAGACCGCCCGCTGGGCGCAACCAGTCCAGATCGTCCAGCCCGATCACGTGCCCAGCCGCAAGGTCCCGCCGCGCGACAATGCTCCGCCGCGCAGCGATGGATAGCTGCGCCTCGCTTGCATCGACATATTTTTCCGGGCGGCCAAGGGTACGCGATGCCTCTCGAATGCGTTGGGCAAGCTGCTTCAGTTCGACAGGATCGGCCGAAAGCCGGTGATCCCTGAACGATGAGAACTGTTTGTCGATCGTAAAATGTTTTTCGATAATTTGCGCACCGGCCGCGACCGCCAGAACGGCAACTTCGTTGCCCAGCGTATGGTCCGAATAGCCCACGGCATCGCACAATGGCCTCAGGGCGTGCATGGCCGCCAGGTTTGCCGCTTCGGGGGCTGCCGGATAGGCCGAAACGCATTGCAAAAGTCCGAGGCCGGGCCGAACCCCGCGTTCCGTCCACACCGACCCAAGGACGGAGCGCGCATGCCGTATATCCTCAAGGGTCGCCATACCGGTGGACAGGACAACCGGCTTTCCCGTCGCGGCCACCCGCGCCAGCAAGGGATCGAAGTCGTTATCGCCGGAAGCGATCTTAAACGCCGGAACAAGGGATTCGAGCCAGTCAACGGCTTCAAGAAAAAACGGCGTCGACATGAAAATCACGCCGGCGTTTTCCGCTGCCCTGGCCAGTCGCTCATGGTCCCGACGACTCAAGGCGAACCTCTGAAGTTGCCTGACCCTTGCCTCATCTTCGGCGGAAACAAGGCGTTCGGGCGCGATCGTCTGAAATTTTACGGCCTGCGCCCCGGCCTCTGCGGCGAGTCCGACAAGCCTTTCGGCAAGTGCCACGTCCCCCTCATGGTTGTTGCCGATTTCGGCGATCAGAAGCACTTCCCTGTCAAGATCAACGTGGCCAATTCTCATAACGCCCGACCCGCCCTGGATTCGGATGGCATGGGACCATGGAAGTGCAGCACGTGCTGTGCGCCGGCAAGCCGGAACCCCATCGATTCATACAAATCCACCGATGCAACGTTGCACGCCTGCGTACCGACGCTAAGGCGCTCCGGCGCGCCGTCCCCGATACCTTGCGTCGCGGCAAGGCCGATCATCTCGCGCGCCAAGCCGCGCCGGGCCGCACTTGGGTGCACCGCCACCAGATCAATGACCACCGCACCGTTCTGGCCGCGCAACAGTTGAAGGAAACCGGCCACCTGGCCATCGGCCTCTGCGACGATCATGGCGTCGCCGCGCTTGCCCGAGAAATAATTTTCCGCCCAAGCTCTCTTTACTTTGTCTGCCAAGGTATTTGGAATCGCCGCGTCCATGTGGAACCGGGAATAACGAAAGGCGCTCTCCGCAATGGCGGCAACACTGCCGACGTCGCTTGCAACGGAGAACCGGACCCTCGAAAGTTCGAAATCGACCGCCGGGTGAAGCCAGTCAAGGGTCAGCGCCATCTCGATATGACGGAACCCGGCCTTCTGCAATTCCAGCGAAGCGGCCGTCTCGATCGCCGGCACCTTGGCGGCTGCGAAGATGCCGGGCTTCGCATAGCCGGCGACGAGTTGATCCGCACTCAAATCGCCGGACACATGCCGCACGTTGAAACACGGGCGCCCGAGAATACCGCTCAGCCAGATATCGGCCGTGCTGCTAAACTTCATCGGCAAATAAGATGCGTTTCCTGGATGCGGCTCTGCATTAGCCACCAAAGAGATCGGGACGACGAGCCGCCAGCGCCTTGCACCATTCGATATAGCCGACAAACCCGTCTTCCAGCGAATACGCCGGCCGGTAACCCAAGAGTTTCCGGGCTTTCTCGATGCTTAGCGTACCTCGCTCGGGCATTAATTGGTCGCGCGGCTTGAATTCCAATTCGATGCCGGGAAAATGCTTCATGACAATTGCCGCCATCTGCTTCAGGGAACGGGCGGAACCATACGTGATGTTGAATGTCTGATTCTTCGCCTCCTCCCGCGTAATGCAAAGAACGACGCCGCGAACAAGGTCCTGAATATATGTGAAATCCAATTCGTCCGAGCCGTCGCCGTTGACGGTCAAGTTCCGGCCTCGGATGGCGCCCTCGATAAAAGCCTGCCCGACGCGGCGACTCACGCACCGCTCGCCATAGAGCGCCGACGGACGAATAATCGTATAGGGCAGTCCAAACACCTGGTTGTATGCCTTGACCAGCGTCTCGCCCGAGTGTTTGAGCGCACCATAGATGCCGAGGGGCTGGCATACCCGGTCCTCGGTCACCGCCTCCCCTTCGAAATGCCCATAGACCATGGACGAGGAAAAATAAATGAACTGGGGCATGTAGCCGCGAACACTGTCCAGGGCATTCTCCAACGTGCGCATGCTGTGATCAAACGTGTGGTAGGGGTCCTTATTAGCCCTATTCGCATGCGCGACTGCCGCCAAATGAATGACGACGTCGGGCTTGGTTGACGCAAGATGCGGCGAGAGAAGGTGGTAATCACGCGCATCGACGATGTGTAGCGGGATCTCGGCTTTACGCAGCAGATCCAGGCGCTCGTTGATGTATTCCACATACAACCGGGCGTTTTCGTTAGTCTCGAAATCGCTGGTGAACGCCCCAAGATTATTGACCTGTAGGCTGTCGATGATATGGGGGATCGCCCCCATCTCCTTCAGTTTGAGCGCCAGATTGTGGCCGATGAATCCAGCGCCCCCAATAAGCGCAATCCGCTTGCCTTGAAGTTCAATATTCACGAAAGGGCTCCCTTGATGGCGGATTTAAGAGCGGCCGCGATATAACACATATCGTCGCCGTCAAGATGCGGTCCGACCGAAAGCGCGATCGACTGGTCGCTGATACGCGTGGCGTTTGGGAACGGAACGGCGCCCCAGCCGTATTTCTCCTTGTAGTAAGTCAGATGGGGGACAGGGCCGGGGTAGTAGACGCTTGTTCCTACGCCTGCGTTGCGCAAGGACGCCAGGATGTCGAAACGCCGGCTCGAGATTGCCTCGCTCAGCACCACACCCATGCAGTAGTTGGCGTGTTCGTAGTCCCCGCCACCCGCTCCGAGCAAAGAAATTTCGCGGATGTCGGCCAGTTCATGGCGCAAAACCGCGTCGTTTTCCCGGCGTTTGCGCAGGAAACCGGGAACCCGTTTCAACTGCTCGATGCCGAGGGCGGCCTCCATTTCGTTCATGCGGTAATTGTAGCCAAGCCTATTCACGTCGTAGAGGCCGGGCACCACCCGCTCCCCCAGCGGCTTGTCGTATCCGAACGACTTAATCTTCTGAACCTGCTCGGTTATTTCAGGGCGCCGGCTGAGGAAGATGCCGCCCTCGGCTGTCGTAATGTGTTTAACCGGATAAAAAGAGAAGGCGCCAACGTCGCCGAGCAACCCGGTGTGCACACCCTTATAGCGGCCGCCGATGGATAGCGCGCAATCCTCGACGACAAACAAATCGTGCTTTCTCGCCAATGCGTTGACCCGATCCATATCGACCGGCAGGCCAAGATAGTGAACGACGCAGATCGCCCTGGTGCCGGGGCCGATAGCCGCCTCGATTTGGTCGATGTCAATATTGCCGGTTTCCGCCACGACATCGACAAAGACCGGCTTGGCGCCCGTATATTCAACGGCGTGAGCGGTGGCGACATGGGTCTGGGCCGGCACGATCACCTCGTCTCCCCGCCCGATGCCCAGATAGACATACGCCAAATGCAGGCCGGCCGTGCAGGAGGCCACGCTCAACGCCCGGCCGCCCCCGACAAACGCCGCAAAATCCGCCTCGAACCGTTCGGCCCGCGGGCCATGAACCAATTGCGGCCCCCGCAACACGTCCATGACCGCGTTGCGCTCTTCTTCGCCGATGATCGGCTTGCCGAATGGTAGGTTGCGCGTAGAGCCGTCGGACATTTTTCAGTTACGCACGTGTTCCGGTTTGCCGGTCCGCAGGGATCTTTCGATCGCTAGACAGGCTGACATTGCTGCAAAAACATCGGCTTCTTCCACCAGGGCCAGGCCACGGCCGAGAATGGCATCGACAAAGCTTGGCAGCAAATCGCCCTTGTCGACCCCCGGGTAAGCGGACTCGATCTTCTCCGGCGGCATACTCGCATCACGCGAGCGGTAGAGTAACGCCGACGGGAGCGCATTCTCGAACGTCGCCTTTGTGCCATAGAGTAAAACACGGTGGAAATGGGGCTGCACGCAGCCGAAATTGACGCCGACTTTTCCGATCGCGCCGTTACCAAACTTTAGCCACGCAACCACCATGTCGGGGGTCGTGAATTTCGCGCCGGCGCTGCATATCTTGTTGCCGACCGCACTAACTTCGACGATGCCACTTCCCGTCAGCCACAGCAGCAGATCCACCATGTGAACGCCGCCGCCAAGCATGACGGAGTAGTCCGCAATATCGCCCCGCCAACCATCCAGGACCTTGTGCAGCCGGCCATAATTGTAGTCCGCCTCGACGCAGTACAGTTGACCAAGGTCGCCTGCGCGAATACGCGCATGGACGTCACGAAAACGCTCGCTCATTCGCAGAACCGTATTGGTCGAGAGCCTTCGACCCGGGTTGCGCACCAGCGCCCGGCGGATGGAAACATAGTCCTCTTCGCTGGTGCACAGTGGCTTTTCCGAGAATACGTGCTTCCCACAGTCCAAGGCCCGCACCACCTGGGCGGCGTGTTGGTGATCGTAACTGGCAACGGAAACCACGGTGACATCGGGGTCATCTATGAGGGCTTCTGCGTTGTCATACACACGGCAATCCGGATATTTTTTCTTTGCCATATCGCGCTTCGCGGGGTCGCTGTCACAAAGGGCGATCACCTCGGCCGCGTCGCTCGCACGATACCCGTCGATATGCTTTTCGCCGACGCCAAGCCCGATGATTCCCGCCTTGACTTTTGTCACCGTCAAACCCGCACGGCCTCCAACCGAAGCGCCGCGGCCACCACGGCGCCCAACCCATGCTCCTGCACAGGCTCTCCGAGAACACCCAGCAAGGCCTCGAAGCGGTCGAGGTCACTTGCCGTGTCGATGGAAAGCTGAAGCGACCCGAGCGGCGCTTCGTGTTCCACGTTGACGATGCGGAACCGATCGGGATGCCGGTAGAAGTGAGATGTGACGTGCTCTCGCTCACTACGGCTCAACTCCGATCGATGAACCCGTCGCAAACTTTCCAACGCCAGGACTTCGACCGATTGCCCCTTCGGAAAAGTTCGTTTCTGCACATTTGTCACGAGATCGACTGAATCCTTTTTCCGAAACATCGCCACAAGCCTATCGACCAATGCGCTATCCAAAAGCGGGCTGTCGCCGCTGACGCGGACAAGAGCTTCGGCCGCAACCATGTCTGCGGCCGCCACTAGACGACCGGCCACGTCTTCAAGGCTCCCTCGGTAGCAGCCGATACCAGCCTTCTCCGCAAAGTCCGCGATCGGATCATCGGCCGCCTGGTCGGACGTTGCGAGAATCACGCCGTCCAGTTCCCCGCATTGTTTCAATCGGTCCAGCAGATAGGAAAGCATGGGTCTTCCGCAAACCAACTTCAGCACTTTCCCGGGAAGCCTGCTTGAGGACATGCGCGCTTGAACTATCGCGAAAATCCGGGCGCGCTTTCCAGTCGGTTTGCCGGGTTGAACGACGGTCACGCCGCTTGAACTCGCATGGCCGAACCTTGAGCGGCCGAGTTTCGCGCCGCTTCCAGCACCCGCCAAACCCTCTCGCCGGCTGCAAAATCGGGGAACCGGCCGGCGGTGGTGCTGCCTTGCGCGACCGCGGAAAAATCCTGCGCCAGTTCGCGAAACGCGGCAACGCGGTCGTCCCCGTTGCCATCCTCGCCGTCGGCGGCGCCGGTTTCCGCAATCGGCACCACGAGCCCCTCATCGTTCGAATCGTATAGCGTCAGCGTCTTGCTGCGCGAGGTGAACGGCGGGGCATGGTGAAAAACGATCCGCCCGCTGTCGCCATAGACCTCGATTTTATGGCCGATGCCGGCCGCCTGCACATTGGACACCGTGTACCGTCCGACGACGCCGTTAGCAAACAGGCACGCGATCTCGCAGCTATCGGGTGCCGTGACATCCGCCACGCCGCCGCGGCCGTCCGGCCGCTTAAGTACCGTGATCGACGTCCGCGCCGAGATTTCCGTCACGTCGGCGCCGGCGATCAAAAAGGCGTAGTCGATCACGTGGCTGCACCAATCGAGGAGAACGCCGCCACATGCCCCCGCGTCGTGCCGCCACGACCACGGGCGATTCGGGTCGAGCCCACCCCCCGTCAGCCAGGTCACGGCAATCCGCCGGACTGGCCCGATGCGTCCCTCCCGCACCGCTTTGCAAAGCGCGGCGATGGCCGTGTCATAGCGAAATTCGTAACCGATCGCCGTCACCAGCCCCTTGCCCATGGCGTCCGCGGCAAGCCCTGTGATCTCATCAAGGCCGGCGCCGAAGGGTTTCTCGCAAAGTATATGTTTGCCCGCATCGATCGCGGTCCGCACGATCGCGGCTTGCTGGCGGGGCGGCACCGCGATACTGACGGCGTCGATTCCCGGCCATTCCGCAAGGGCGTGCCCGTTATCGAACACACGCGCCCGAGGCGCGTACTTCGCGGCCGCGATCCGGGCCCGCCCCGAGCCGGCGTCGGCCACTCCCGAAACCACGACGTTGGCGAGCGTGCCGAGCGCCGGAAGGTGAACGCCCGCCCCAAAACCCATGCCAATGACACCGATCCGCAACTGGCCTTTGGCGGTGCCGTCGAGATGGCCCACTTCAGCCCTCAAACACGCGCACATCGGGAAGCGGCACGACGATCGTCGACTTCAGCCCCTTTTCGCGGAGCTTGCGGATAATCGGCTCGGCATAGTGCCAGGACAACATGATCGCGTAGTCCGGCTGCTCCTTGAACATGCGTTTCTCATCAACGATGGGGATGTGCTTGCCGGGCAGAAACAGGCCAAGCTTTAGCGACGTGGGCTGCTCCGCGATGTAGGGCATCAGGTCCGGATCAAGGCCGGTGTAGTTGAGAAGCGTGCTGCAACGGCCGGGGCAGCCGATCCCGACAACCGACTTGCCCGCCGCCTTCGCGCCGATGACAAGGGCCAGGAGATCGCGCCGCGCCTTGCGGGTTTGTTCGGCGAAACGGTCATACACTTCGGTCCCATAGAGCCCCGCCCCTTCTTCTTCGGCCAACAAATCCGTGACCGCGCGCGAAACCGGAAGGCCCTTTCCCTTGCAGGCGAACACCCGGACCGATCCGCCATAGTTGTCGATACGCTCGACATCCGTGACGGTGAAATCGTACTGATCGAAAAGCCGAATGAGCGACTTCAGCGTGTAGTAGCGAAGGTGCTCGTGATAGATCGAGTCGTACTGCGTGGTCGCGAGAAGATCGAGCAGATAGTGGGACTCGGTCACAAACACCCCGCCATCCTGCAACAGCTTGGAGACCCCACGCAGGATGCCCCCCAGTCCCGCGACGTGCGCGAACACGTTGGTCGCGGTTATGAAGCCAGCCTGGCCATGACTCGCAACGATCCGGTCGGCGAGCCTTTCGTCGAAGAACGCCTGCAGGGTTTCGATGCCGCTTTCATTGGCGATCTTGGCGATGTTGGTTGCCTCCACCCCAAGCACGCGCATGCCGCGCTCCTTGAACGCCATCAACACCGTGCCGTCGTTGGAGCCAATATCCATGGCCAGGCTGCCTTCGGGCAGCGGAAAGCGCGCAAGAGTCGATACGGCGGTCTTGCTGAGCTTTTCAACGAGTGTCGCGGTAATGCCGCTCCGGTACGGGTAGTCCGGGAAGAATAGCACCTCGGGCGATACGACATAGTCGATTTGCCCGAGCGAGCAATCCCGACAGACCTGGAATCGCAACGGATAGGTTTTCTCGGCCTCGTCCAATTGACGCGGCCAGAGCAAACTGTCGCACGGCGGATGATGCCCGAGATCCAGCACATCGTGCAGATTGCGGCCCCCGCAGACCTGGCAATGGTCAATTTTGCCCAACGGCAAGTCGTGATGTGTCGTCATTCCGTTTTTCCCTGGACCGTTTTGGCGGTCGCCGTCTTGGGGGTGAGGGCGATCTTCAACTCTTCGTCAATGGCTTGCACAAGAGCGCGCGCCGCCGCCGCCGGCGCATAGTGTTCAAGATACGCCTTTTCTGCCCGATCAATAATGGCCGCACAAGCGTCCGGATCCTGCGCCGCCAAACGCATGTGCCGCGCAAACCCGGCCGCATCGCGCGCCAGCAGCGCCGTCTGCCCTGCGACCAGCATCGGATTGCCAAGCGCCGCATTTTCATGCGCGACGATCAATGCGCCCTTCGCCATGGCGGTCAACAGGCGGCTGCGGTTGCCGACCGGCACATCAAGCGGCGCGATCACCGCGTGAACCGTGGTCATCATCGCATCCAAATCCTCGATAAAACCGACGCAAGAAAGCGCTGGAAGGCGATCGATCTTGGCCGCAAAAAACGCCGGCGGCGGCTCCCGCCCGCCGATGACGATCTCGAACCCGTCCTCGCCCCACGCCGCCACAAGTTCCGGATAGAGGCGGTCGCAAAGGAAATGCAGCGCCGAGCGGGAGCCAAGCCCGGAGAGATGCCCATAGAACAAGAACCGGGGCTTCTCTTTGGGGCCACGGCGCGGACCGGCGATACGGCCCTTGGCTTCCGGCCAGGGATAGGGTGCGAAATGCGCGGCAAGGCCTAAGCGCCCAAGCGGACGCTCCGACGACTTGGAGGCCACGATAAGGCGATCGAACCCGGAAAGCGCCGTGCGATAAAACCGCTTCCACGCCGCCGTCTGCGCCAGGGCGTAGGGCAGACGCCGCAGCAACATCCAGTCCTCCTTGAAGCCATAGAGATAGTGGTACCAGTTCGACTCGAACCCGAGATCGCCGAGCCAGGCGATCCGCTTGCCGCCAGAGACGCCGGCCGCACACCGCGCCGGGCCGACATCGAAGGCAACGATGGCGTCCGGCGCAACGTCGTCCCATACCCGGCCGACACCGGCAATCGCCGCCCCATCGACCTGCAAGCCGAAACGGCTGGGGCGAACCACCGCGCCCCGAATCGGGATTTGGCGGACCACGTGCGAGGCATGGTTTATTGCGTCTTCATAGCGCGATAGCTGACGTGTGGTTTCGGCGCCTTGCGGCGCAAGAACTATGGTCATGACACGGTAGCCCGCATCGGCAATCGCCTTGGCATACTGGAAAAACAGGACGGCGCTCGCCCCTTCGCTGGGGTGCGGGACACCCTGCACCACAATCGCCACGGCGTAATCGGCCCGCGCGGAGACAAGGTCCAAGACAGCGCTGTCAGGCGGCATGACGCCCGACGGCAAAGCGATGCGCGATGTCGGCGACCACGCGCGAAGCGGTTGCGCCATCCCAGAGCGGAATCGCGGAAGGCCGGCGGCGTGGTGCGGCGGACGCCATCGCCGCAAGCAAGGTATCGGCGGCTACCAACCGATTCGTGCCATGCGTTACCGTGATCGGGCGTTCTGTGGTGGCGCGCAGAGTGAGGCAGGGTATGCCCAAATACGATGTCTCTTCCTGCACACCGCCGGAATCCGTCACCACAATGCGGCTCCCTGTCACAAGCCGCATGAAACCGACATAGCCGAGCGGGTCGATGAGCGTTACCCCGCCGCCCACCAACCGATCGTCGAGTTTCGCCTGAGCGAGTTGCGCGCGGGTGCGGGGGTGCGCCGGAAATACGAGAGGCAATTCTTGCGCTATCCGGCACAACGCATCGACGATGGCAGTCAACTGCGCCACGTCATCGACATTCGAGGGCCGGTGCAGCGTGACAACGCCGTATCGCCCCTCGGCAAGGCGCAAATGGCGCACCGTTTCATCGGCGGCGATGCGCGGGCGCATCAACTCGAAGGCATCGATCATGATGTTGCCGACGCGGGTAATGCGCGTCTTTGACACCCCTTCGCGGACGAGATTTTCATCGCCGTCCGGCGACGGCGTCCACAGAATATCCGCCACCGAATCGGTTACGATGCGGTTGATCTCCTCGGGCATGGCGCGGTCGCCGCTGCGCAACCCGGCCTCCAGGTGCGCGACCGCTACGCCACGTTTGACCGCCACCAACGCCGCCGCCAGCGTCGAATTGACATCCCCGACCACCACCGCCAAATCAGCCGGCGCCTCCTCAAGCACGCGTTCGTAGCCGATCATGACTTTGGCCGTCTGCTCCGCATGGCTTCCGCTGCCCACGCCAAGCGCGTGGTGCGGGTGCGGAAGCCCAAGTTCCTCCAGCAAGCGGCCGGAGAGCGCGTCATCGTAGTGCTGCCCGGTGTGTACCAGCGCGGGCGCGCACCAGGTCGTGCGCGCGAGCGCGTGCCACAGCGGCGCGACCTTCATGAAATTCGGTCTCGCCCCTGCGATCAGGTGAACCTTGAGGGGAGCAGCCATGTCGGATATGCGTATGAAAAGTGGGTTTTGTGGCACGCTACCGCCGTTTGGGTGAAAGCGGTGTCACCCAGACGGTACCGTTCAAAGCGCGCCGCGCTTGCGGCGCGGTCGGTCGGTCAGACTTGGCTCAGCCGGCCGGTATCAGTACGCGGCGCGAAACTATCGCCTGGACCTCACGCCCCAGCACATTCAGCAGCACCGCGACCCGGTCCTTGTCGGTCAAGCGCGCGAGCGTACCAACCATGTCGGCAAACGGCCCCGCGATCAGGCGCACGGGATCGCCGCACTTGAAGGCGTCTTGCGGTGCGACGACCAGGCCCTCTTCGTCTACGGTTTCCCGCAGAGTCTCGACAAACCCTGCGGCGACCGGCGCCGGCCGCTCGTTCTCGCAGAGGAGGCGGCGCACGCCAAACGTGCCGTTGATCGAACGCCACAGATGAACGTCCAGACCCAAGCGCACGAACAAATAGCCGGGAAACAATGGCACGAGCACGTTATCGACACGCCGCGCATGGCGCCGCGTCCACCGCAAGCGGGGCAGCCAAGACTCGAAACCCTGGCGGCGCAGGTTGAGATCGGCGCGCGCTTCCTGCCGAGCCTGGCAACAGACCACGTACCAGCGCATCAGGCGTTCTCCTCCTGCCCCGCCCTGGCAATCAGCTCTCGCCGGTTCGGCGTGATGCGCAGCAGCGGCGGCGCAAAGACCCGCGCCGCGCCAAAAGCCGCGCACATCTGTTCGTAGGCGGCCTGTGGCGCTTTCGTCTCGGTGATGATCACCACGTCGATGGCGGGCGCCTCGGACAGGTCTCGGATAATCCTGACACCATACCGTTCGGCCTCGTTCGCCTCGGGCTCAAGAATGGCATCGATCGAGACGCCTTCGCCGAGGGCGGCCAGCACCGCGATCTCCGTGAGCTCGCCGCAGCCCGCCAAGGCAATTCTGTTCACGCCCATATGCTGGGTGCGTACGAAGATTTCGGCATACTCGCTGCGGGCAGCGCGAAAGAAATCGAGCGAAGTTTCCAGATATTCCGCAACCAGCCGGCTCTTTTCGGTAAACCCCCGCGGCGTGAGGTAGTAAGCATAGCGCTTGTAGGGCGCCTGGCTCACCTTCGCATAGCCTTTGCCAACGGCCCGCTTTACCAGCGCATTGACCATGCCGACGGACACCCCGATCTGCCGCCGCAACGTCATCTGGGTGACGATCTCGCCCCGTTCGATCGCGGCTAGAAAGTCGAGCTCGGCGTGCGCCTTCGGCTTGCCGGTCATGGGGCGCTCTCATTCATGGTGTGAAATTCAGAATTTGAATATCACCCGCCGCGGGCATGGTCAAGGTTTGAAATTCACAATGTGAACGATACGGCCTGGGCAGTTTTTCTAGATTTATGATTTTAAATCAAATTGTTAGCCTATCCTCCGCCTTGGCCTGCCGGGGAGTCTCGGGGGGCCTCCGCTGGAAAGCCGGCCGGCCGGGGGTATGCCCAAACCCAAGCGGCGGCGCTTATCCCACCCGATGTCGCCGCCGGCGCCTTACGGATCATTTGGAATTCTTTCGATGCCGCGGTCTCGTTCATGCGTCGCCATGGCACGCCGATGGCGCGGACCATTCAGGCCCCGACGACCGATATTTATTCTCTGCCGGTTACGTGCCGGCCCATGGACCGTGATTCCAGCTCCCACAATCCGGCCGCCGTTTCGTTCCGGCGTTTGACCGGTCGGAGCGAGAGCGAATCGTTCGGGCTCATCCCAGGGCATCGCGGCGGCAGTGGCGGCGCGCCCGTGGCTGAAATTGGGTAAAGGCGAGGTAGCAATCGGGACCGCTTGGTTGGGGCGGCAGGATTCGAACCTGCGATCACGGGATCAAAACCCGTTGCCTTACCACTTGGCCACGCCCCATCGCGCGGGCAGAAAGTAGGCGGAAAGCCCGCCCCCCTGCAAGAGAGAGCCGTCGGGTAACGAAGAAGGGGGAAATTTCCCTCAACTACCTTGAACGGGCTGGCGCTACCCCTTGTCCCATTGAGATGGCCGAAGGTACTATCCCGGCCGGAACAGAAGAGGGGAAGATGACCGGCTGGAAGCTCGAAAACATATCCGGAGAAGCACGGGAAGCGGCAAAACAGGCGGCGCGGCGCGAGAAGCTTGCCGTGGGCGAGTGGCTGAGCCGCATCATTCTCGAGGCCGCCCTTGAGGCCGCCGAGGAAAAAAAGGCGTCCGCCGGGACCGCGCCCGACTAGCCGAATATGGCCCTACCTTTCTTGACTTAAGCAGGCCAACTCCATAGCATTATCCATGTTTTCAATGGATTCTCGGTGGTACTACCTGGAATCTGAAGGGCAACCGAAAGGATAGACGGTATGGCTTCCCACGCCCCCTGGAGCATCAAGGGGATCGAGCCGGAAGCGCGCGAGGCCGCCAAGATGGCGGCACGCAAGACTGGCATGACACTGGGCGGTTGGCTTACCCGCACGATCCTTGCCGCCGCCGCCAACGAATTGAAACGCGGCGGCCAGAAGACGCCCGCCGAATGGACGGCAAGCGGCGGCGAAGGCGATTTTGCAGGCCCCTCGCCGCCGGCGTTGACGGAAGAGGCAATCCTCAAAAGCATCCAGCACCTCATCCAGCGGGTCGAGCACATCGAGCAGGCTACCCAGGAAACAGTCGCACCGATCGCCAAGAAGGTCGAAGAGCTTGCCGCTCACCTCCATGAGGTGAGCGAGAAAACCGGCATTGCCACCGGACCGATGGAGCGCGCCTTGCAGCGGTTGACGGAACGGATGGAAAAAATGGAAGGGCCGGAACCCACCGCTCAAGAGAGACGCCGCCCCCATCGCGGCCGGCTCGCCCGCCTGTTCAATCTGCCCTGACCATTCCCTCCGCAAGGTCAAACCGTTCCGCCCGGCCAAAGCTGTGATAGATAGATAGATAGATAGATAGACTGTATGGACGCGCGAGATAACGAAGAACCGGGAAAGCTTCGGGCCGATGACATGACGACGCAAGCCGCTTGGCAGCCGAAAGGCGTACGCCCGGAAGCGCGAAAGGCTGCCACGGAAGCCGCCCGCCAGGCCGGCATCCCGGTCGAGCAATGGGTCGAGGCGGTAATCCTGCGACGCGCGCGAGGTATTGGCGAAAGCGGGCGCGCGAAACAAACGGAGACGGTGCCCGAGCTCGAACGGCTGCCCGAAACGGCGACGGAAACGGAAACACCGGCTATCGGCTATAAAGGCTATGCGCCGCCGTCTTCCCGTCTGCAACGGCAGCTTCGCTGGCTCGCGGCGAGTTCTCTCGTCGTCCTGATTTTTGCGGTGGCTGGCTTCGGGCTTCTCTGGGTGGGTGAGAACGGTGCGCCCTCCCCCAACGCGGGCAGCCTCCAAACGGCCGCCGGTCATCCCGCGGATCTTTCCGCTGCTTCGCTCGAGCGGATCCGCGCCGCCGCCCAGGCCGGCGACCGGGAAGCCCAGTTCGACCTTGCCCAGCGCTACGCGCTCGGCGAATGGGTCCCGAAGAACGATCAAGCCGCGGCCGAATGGTTCGAGAAAGCGGCTCTCCACGGCCACCCCGAAGCCCAGTACCGGCTAGGCCTGCTTTACGAACAAGGCCGCGCGGTGACGCAGAGCCTCATCGAAGCCTTCTTCTGGTTCCAAAGCGCCGCCGAGCAGGGCCATCGGGAGGCCCAGTTCCGATCCGCCATCGCCTATGCCGAGGGCGCCGGCGTCGGTAAGGACGCCCAAAAGGCGGCGGCTTACTTTCGCCAAGCCGCCGAACAGGGCCACGTCGCGGCCATGTACCGTTTGGCCGACCTTTACGAGGCGGGCGCAGGGGTGGCACAGGATACCGAGGCGGCGCGCCGCTGGCGGATGAGCGCCGAAGGCGCGGCAAGCCCTCAGGAAGAAACCGAAGGCGACGTACAGATTGTCGTCCTCGACGAAACAAAACCGGAGGAAGCCCTTACCCAGGGCGAAATCGAAACGCTTGAGCGTTTGCTGGTCGGGCTTGGCTTCGAGCCGGGACCGGCGGACGGCGTCGTGACGGAGAAAACGGAAGCCGCGATCCGGCTTTACCAGGCGTTCGGGAATTTGCCGACCGACGGCAAGGCTTCGAAGGCGCTACTCGAGGAACTCCGTTCGGTCTCCCAGTCGGCGGGTCGTCCCGCCGACTGACGCGCTCTCCCACGCCGCCTCAACCGGCAAGAAAAGTTGTCGCCGCGATCCACCAGCCGGAAGGCCGGCGGCGAAGCGCGGCGGCTGCCGCCTTGGCGGCGGCAAGATCGCGGTAAAGCCCGAAGCAGGTCGCCCCGCTGCCCGACATGCGGGCAAGCAGGCAACCGGCCGTCCCGGCGATTTCCTCCAGCGCTTCCCCGACGACGGGTGCCTGGCGAAGCGCGGCCTCCGTCAGGTCGTTGCGCCTAGCCTTCAAAAATTCGGCCAGGCCCTCCGCATCGCCAGGAAGAGATCGGATGGGCGCGGCCTCGGAAACCGCCTTCCCATGCGCCCGGAAGACGGCGGCGGTCGAAAGGGCAACACCGGGATTGACGAGCACGAGGCCCGCCTCCGGCAGTTTTCCAGCCGGCGTCAATTCCTCGCCGATGCCGCCCAGGAAGGCCGCCTGTCCGGCAAGGCAAACCGGCACGTCCGCGCCAAGCGCGAGGCCAAGCGCGCCAAGCAGGCCCGGCTCCCACGCGACCCCCCACAGGCGGATAAGCCCGCGAAGTGTCGCCGCCGCGTCGGCCGAGCCGCCGCCGATGCCGCCGGCGACGGGCAGGTTCTTGACCAGCGTGATCGCCGCCCCCTGGCGCACGCCGATGGCTTCCGCCAGCCGGCGCGCCGCCCGCAGCACGAGGTTTTCCTCAAGCGGGACCTCCTCCAGCGCCGGGGCAAACGGGCCCCGAATCGAAAGGCTTAAGGTGTCGTCGGGCCGGAAGACGAGTTCATCCCGGAGGCCGGCGAAGGCAACCAGGCTGTTGAGGAGGTGATAGCCGTCGTCCCGCTCCCCCAGCACGTGGAGGTAGAGGTTCAGCTTGGCCGGCGCCGAAAGCCAGAATTCACCGGGAGCACCGCTTGCCGTCACCGTTCCTCAACCGTCTTTTTCCGGAAGTCCGCTTTCCAGTTTTGTCTGAATGTTTTCGCCCAGCTTCGGATCGGCGTTGAAGGTCAGCGCGCGCTTCCACTGGAAGCGGGCCTCGTACCGCCGGCCGACCTGCCAATAGACGTCGCCCAAATGGTCGTTGATGATCGGGTCGTTGGGCCGCAGCTCGACGGCGCGTTCAAGATGGGGAAGCGCCTCTTCGTACGCCCCGGTGCGGTAGAGAGCCCAACCAAGACTGTCCACGATGTAGCCGTCGTCTGGCCGCAGCTCGACGGCGCGTTCGATATAGCGCCGCGCCCGGTCCAGTTGCTGGCCGTGCTCCAGCCAGGAATAACCCAGATAGTTCAGCACGTAAGGCTGATCGGGCTGAAGCTGTAGCGCGCGCAGCAGGTCCGCCTCCGCCTTTTCCCACTTGCCGGACTGCTCGAACGCGATGCCGCGCGCATAGAAAATCGTCCAGTGACGCGGCGCGACTTTTTTGATTCGTTTTATCGCCTCGTCGTAGGCGACGATCGCCTCCCCATACTGCTCGCGCATGCGCAAAAGCGTGCCAAGCTCGATCGGCGCGTCAATCCTTTCCGGCCGTTTCTTCGCCATGTCCTTCAGCAGAAGAATCGCTTTCTTCTCCTCGTTGAGGAGGTCATAGTTTCGCGCGGTGCGAAGCTGGGCAAGCCAGCCCCACGCCGTTTCCGACGGGATCTGTTCGCTCAAGTGGATGGCCGCGCGGTAGCGTTCCTGTGCCTCGTAAATCTCCGCCACCAGCATATGGACATCATAAAAATCGGCGCGCAGGTCCATCGCCAAACGGGCCGCAACCAGCGCGAATTCATGCGCGCCTTGTTGCTGAAGAAGCCCGGCAAGATTGAAGAAGGCCTCCGCCAGCCCTTCGGCGGGCGATCCGATAAGGCGGGCCGGCGGCTTGCCCCCGGCCAAGCGTTCCTGCCGCTCAATCAGGAGAAGCGAGGGACTGTCATCGGAAACGTATTCACCGTAAAGCTTGTGCGCTTCTTCCCGCCGGTTATGGCGTTCGTAAAAATTTCCAAGCGCCTCGATGCCGCGCAAGGAAGGCGGGTGGTCATCAAGAGCCAATTTGTAATTGTCTTCCGCCACGTCGTCCTTGCCTTCAAGGTCGTAAAGCAAGGCCAGGTGGTAGTGGTAGATCGTCTGGAAATCCTCCGCCCGCGCAAGCCGGCCAAGCGCCTCGACGGCCTTTTCCCCGTCGCCTAGGGCGAAGTGTATCCACCCCGAAAAAAGCGGCTGGAGGTAGGCGTTCAAGCCCCGCCGCGGCATCTTCTCCAGATCGTCGAGGGCGGTGGCGGGGTTGCCGGCCCGGAAGCTGCGGGCCATTCGGTAGAAACCCGCGATGGGATCCTCCGGCTCGATGACGAGGACGCGCTCGGCAAGCCTATCGGCCTCCTCGAACCGCCCTTCGTCGGCCATCAGGTAGAAGGTGCGGCGCAGAAGGTCGGCGTTCTCCGGGTCGTAAGCCAGGGCGGCGGCCATGAAGTCGGCGGCGGCGGTGAAATCCCGGGTAATGGCGGCGTGACGGCCGGCGAGGTAACGGCCGGCGAAACCGCCCTCGAGTTCGGCCTGAGCGGAAGTCTGCGGCGCGGCGGTTTCTTTCTTCCGGCCATCGTCGCAGGCCGCAACGAGCAGAACCAGCCCGAGGCCGAGCGACAAAACACCGCATCGGCGGCGCAGGCCGCTTGGATTCTGGAAACGATTCTTGGGAAAGAACGCCAGCACCGACGCTATTCCTTTGTGTAAATTCGCTTACGTCGCTTTAGGAAAAGCCCGCCCAAGGCAGGCAACGCTTTGCTAAAACTAGGGGTTTTCCGCCCGCCCCGCAAGCCGCGGGGGCGCTTTTTCACACGGCATATGGGGTAATAACCGGCCTCTACCAAGGGCCTTTTTTCACATATTCGGGTAGTTCGGCCCGCCGCCGCCTTCCGGCACCACCCATTGGATGTTCTGGGTCGGGTCCTTGATGTCGCAGGTCTTGCAGTGGACGCAATTCTGGGCGTTGATCTGAAGCTTGGGGTTGGCGCCGGCGTCGTCCCGGACAATCTCGTAGACGCCGGCCGGGCAATAGCGCGACTCCGGCGAATCGAAACGCTCCAGATTGACGGCGATCGCCGTCTTCGGGTCCTTCAGCACGAGATGGCTTGGCTGGTTCTCCTCGTGATTCGTATTCGAAAGAAAAACGGAAGACATCTTGTCGAAGCTGACGACGCCATCCGGTTTCGGATAGGCGATGGGCCGGGCTTGGGTCTTCGTGCGCAGGCGCGCGTGATCGGCGCGCCCGTGGCGGAGCGTCCAGGGCGCCCGGCCCCGGAAAAGCAACTGGTCGATGCCGGTGTAAAGCGTGCCGGCCCACAGGCCCCAGTGAAAGGAAGGCCGCACGTTCCGCGCCCGGTGCAGTTCGTCATGGGCCCAGGAATTGCGGAAGGCCTCCGCATAGGCCGCCAGCGTGTCGCCTTGGCGCCCGGCGCGGATGGCCGCGAACGCCGCTTCCGCCGCCAGCATGCCGGACTTCATCGCCGTGTGGGTGCCCTTGATCTTCGGCACGTTCAGCGTGCCCGCCTCGCAGCCGATGAGAACGCCGCCGGGGAAGACGAGTTTGGGAAGCGCCTGCAGGCCACCCTCGTTCAGCGCGCGCGCGCCGTAAGCAACGCGTTTCCCGCCCTCGAAGAGGGGGCGGATTTGCGGGTGTTGCTTGAAGCGCTGAAATTCGTCGTAAGGGCTGAGGTAAGGGTTCGCGTAATCCAGCCCGACGACGAAGCCGACCGCGACCTGGCGATCCTCGAGATGGTAGAGGAACGCCCCGCCATAAACGTCACTGGTGAGAGGCCAGCCCGCCGTGTGCAGCACCGTGCCCGGCCGGTGCTTGCCCGCCTCGACTTCCCAAAGTTCCTTGATGCCAAGGCCATAGGTCTGGGGCTCGGCGCCCGCGCTTAAGCCGAAACGCGCACCCAGCCCCTTGCCGAGGCTGCCCCGGCAGCCTTCCGCGAAGAATGTGTATTTCGCATGCAGTTCGATCCCCGGCTGATAGGTGGCAAGTTTTTCGCCGTCGCGGCCCACGCCCATGTCGCCGGTGGCGACGCCCCGCACGCCGCCGTCTTGGTCGTAGAGCACTTCCGCCGCGGCGAAGCCCGGATAGATTTCGACGCCAAGCGCTTCCGCCTGCTGTCCTAGCCACCGGCAGAGATTGCCAAGACTGATGACGTAGTTGCCGCGATTGTGCATGGCCGACGGCAGCAGGAAAGTCGGAAAGGCAAGGCCGCCCTTTTCGGAAAGGAAGAGGAATTTTTCTTCCGCGACGGCGGTACGAACCGGGGCCCCCCTCTCCTTCCAGTCCGGCAAAAGCTCATCGAGCGCGCGCGGCTCCAGCACGGCGCCGGAAAGGATATGGGCGCCGATCTCCGAGCCCTTCTCAATCACGCAGACGCCAAGCTCCGCCCCCGCTTCGCCCGCCAACTGCTTCAGCCGGATCGCCGCCGCGAGACCGGCCGGCCCGCCGCCGACAACGACGACGTCATAAGCCATCGATTCCCGTTCCATCGCTTCCCCGCCTTTTCCGTTCAATCCGCTTTGCGGCCTTAAACAATTGGGAACCTTTAGTCTAGCATGGGATGCGCCTCATGCGGGTGCGTGCTAGACTGACCGGATGGCCACCATGCAGGCTTGTCTTTCCCACCTTCAGTGGCTGATCGAAGCGGGCGCCGACGAGGCGATCGGCGAGAGGCCGCACAACCGCTATGCGGAACGCGCGGTCGAGGTCGAGGCGCCCGGGCAGACGTCGGAGCCGCAAGCACCGCCCGCGCACGGACCGGCGCAAAAACCAAGAACGCCTCTCGCCCTCGCCTTCGAAACGTCGAGCGCGCGAAGCCTGGCCGACGCGGCAAAAAACCTGGCCGAGCTTCGCGAGGCGTTGCTGCTTTTCAACGGCTGCGCGCTCAAGGAGACGGCAAATCTCGTTTTCGCGGACGGCAACCCGACCGCGAAGGTTATGCTGATCGGCGAAGCGCCCGGCGCCGAAGAAGACCGGCTTGGCCTTCCCTTCGTGGGGGCCAGCGGCAAGTTGCTTGACCGGATGCTGGCGGCGATCGGGCTGGATCGAACCTCCGTCTATATCTCGAACGTCCTTTTTTGGCGCCCGCCCGGCAACCGGCAACCGACGCCCCCGGAGATTTCGGCCTGTCTGCCCTTCGTCGAGCGGCACATCGAACTGGTTGACCCCGAAATCCTCGTTCTCCTCGGCGGGGTGGCGGCAAAAACCCTGTTGGCACGGAACGAGGGGATCATGAAGCTGCGGGGCACCTGGCACGACTATGAAAGCGTCGGCATGAGCCGTCCCATTCCGGCGATCGCGACCTTCCACCCCGCCTACCTTCTGCGCACGCCGATTCAGAAGCGCGCCGTTTGGGCCGACCTTCTCGCCGTCCAGGCGAAACTCAAGGCAAGCCGTTAGGGACCGCGCCCTTGCCGACGCCACGCGATTTCGTTAAGGGAGGCCATATGTTCCCCCGGTCGGCCCTGCCAAAAACAAAGAGAGAACCCGCGTCGGCGGAAAGAATTACCTGCCTTCTTGCCGGTTTTCTGCTTGCCCTCATCCTGGCCGGGGCGGGAAAGGCTTTGGCCATCCCTTCCGAAACGGACACCGGTCAATTTTTGACCGCCCCCTTGGAAAACCTGGTTCCGCCTGTCCTTACGGACCACGACCGCGAACTTTACCGGGAAGCCTTCGCCCTTCAGGAAGACGGGAAATGGCCGGCCGCCGATCGCCGCATCCGGCAGATCCAAAACCGGCTCCTGGTCGGGCACCTCCTGGCCCAACGCTACCTTCATCCGACGGCCTACCGCTCGAACTACCGAGAACTGCAAGGGTGGATGGACACCTACGCCGATCATCCGGACGCCGCGCGCATCTATCGGCTTGCCCTTCACCGGAAGCCGCGGGATGCCCGCCCGCCGAGGCCGCCCGTCGGCACCTACATCACCGGTCTCGAGCGGGTGGCCGAGGCGGCGGCGATGCTGCGACCCGCTTCGCCGGAAGCCCGGCAGGCGTTGCACAAGCTTCAGGCAACGGTCCGCAACCATCTGCGCAAGGGGAAACCCGAACGCGCCGAGCGGGCCCTTCTGGATAAGGCC
Organism: Pseudomonadota bacterium; assembly: GCA_040752895.1. Taxonomy (NCBI): domain Bacteria; kingdom Pseudomonadati; phylum Pseudomonadota; species Pseudomonadota bacterium. The sequence continues at coordinate 31,609 of JBFMHN010000004.1, read as the reverse complement.
GCCAGCCGGCACGTGGGAACGGCCGCCTATGACGGTCTTAAGGCCGATGTCGCCGCCGGCTATTTCGGCAAGGGCGAGGACGAAGAAGCTTACACTCTAGCCTTTGCAAGCGCGGCGCGTTCGGGTAGGGCGGTACCGAAGGCACATTGGATGGCCGGCCTGGCCGCCTGGCGGCTCAAGCGGCCGGACGCGGCGGGCGCCCATTTCGAGGCGCTGGCCGAGCTGGAAGGGGCCGCCGCCGCCTGGAAAGCGGCTGGCGCCTATTGGGCGGCGCGCAACGCATTGGTCAACCGCCGGCCGCAGAACGTCAGCCACTGGCTTGAACTGGCGGCGGAATACCCGCAGACCTTCTACGGCATCCTGGCCCGCCGGGCGCTCGGGCGGAAGGCGAACTACACGTGGAACTTGCCCAGCCTAAGCGAGGAAGACGTCCGCCGCATCGCGGCGACGGCGCGCGGGGCGCGCGCGCTTGCCCTGCTCGAAGTGGACCAGTCCTACCGGGCGGAGCGGGAACTACGCGGCGTTGCCGCCGAACCCGAACTGGCGGAGCCCGTGTTCGCCCTGGCGACGCACTTCCAGCTTCCGTCTCTTTCCGTTCGCCTCGCGGGGCTGTTCGGCAACAACGCGGAGCGTCTCGGGGGCACCTACCCGATCCCGCCATGGGTGCCGACCGAAGGTTTCCTCGTCGATCGCGCCCTTCTCTATGCCATCATGCATCAGGAATCGACGTTCAACGTGCGGGCAAAAAGCCCGGCTGGCGCCCATGGGCTCATGCAATTGCTGCCGCAGACGGCGAACCTCATGGTGGACGGCCAGCCGTTCCGCGGGACGCAGCGCGCCCAGCTTTTCGAGCCGGAGCTCAACCTTTCGATCGCCCAGAAATACATCCTGCGCCTTCTCCGGCACGCGAAGGTGGGGGGCAACCTCTTTCTGCTGACGGCGGCCTACAACGCGGGCGAGAACCGGGTCGCAAGATGGCAGCGCAATCTGTCTTACGACAACGACGCCCTTCTTTTCCTCGAGAGCATCCCTGCGAACGAAACGCGCATCTTCGTGAAGCGCGTCTTTCGGAACCTCTGGATCTACCAGGAACGGCTGGGGAAACCGACCCCGACGTTGGACGCGCTGCTCGGCGGGGAATGGCCGATTTACGTCGCCTCCAATCCCTTGCAGGAAGGCCGCGCCTTCAAGGAAGAAACGGAGGTTGCCAAATATGGCGATTGACGAGTCCCGGCCTTTTCTTCCCGTTCGCATCGCGATCCTCACCGTCTCTGATACGCGAAGCGCGGCGGACGACAAATCCGGCGCCGTGCTGGTCGAGCGCGTGAAGGAGGCGGGCCACCATCTGGCTGGGCGGGCCATCGTGCGGGACGACGCGCCCGCCATCACGGCTAAGCTTCGCGAATGGGTCGCGGACGTGGACGTGGACGTCGTCATCGCCACCGGCGGCACCGGCCTCACCGGGCGCGACACGACGCCGGAAGCCTTTCGCGCGGTCTATGAGAAGGAGATCGAGGGTTTCGGCGAACTTTTCCGCAGGCTGAGCTACGAGAAGATCGGCACCTCGACGATTCAGTCGCGAGCGACCGCGGGCCTTGCGAACGGCACCTTCCTCTTTGCGCTGCCCGGCTCGCCGGGGGCCTGCAAGGACGGCTGGGACGGCATCCTGCGCTGGCAACTCGACAGCCGCTTCCGTCCCTGCAATTTCGTCGAGCTCATGCCCCGCCTGAAGGAACGCTAAGGCTGCTTCCTTTTTTCCCGCTCGCGCCAGCGGCGGAAACTTCTTTCATCGTCCACGTCCTCGCGCGTTGCAACCCTGGCCACGCGGGAACAAGGCCCCAGGTTGCGAAGCGTATCTTGCAGCGCGTGAGCGGAGGACCAGCGGACGTTTCGGAAAGGGCGGAAGGGAAGGACGACGCGCCGGAAGCCGACCAGCCAATAGCCGCCATCCCCGGCCGCACCGAAGACGGCATCGAACCGGGTTAGCGCGCGAAAGGCGTCCCGGACATCCCCCACCCGCGCCTCCGGGATGTCGGAACCGACGATGACGACCGGCCCCGGCGGCAAGACCCGAACGACGCGCCCCATGCGCCGGCCAAGATCGCCCGGTCCTTGCCGAAGGCGCGCCACCCCTTTCGCCCGAGGCCAGGCGCTGGCGATGCCGCCGGCGTCATCCGGCGTGACCGCAAGCCAGAGACGGAAGGAAGGGTGCCGCCCGAAGCGCGCGAGCGCGGTCGCCATCGCCGCCCGGTGGAAGCGAAGGGCGGCTATGGCGCCGAGCGAGGCGGCAAGTCTTCGCTTTACCCGACCCAGGCGCGGGGCGCGCGTAAAAAGAACCAGGTGACGCGCGAATTCACGGCGGCGTTTCTTGGGCGGAGGCTTCCCGGACGGGTGACGTTTCATCCGTAGAAGCGGCGAAGGCGCGCAGGCGAGGCGCCAAGGAAATAGAGCGCAAGGCAAACGAGATTCCGAAACGGCCTTCGCCAGTAGCCCCCCTTCTCGTAGCGTTCCGCCGAGGTGACAAGCGGCGCGTCGAGAAAGGCAAGCCGGTCCTTACCCAGCCGGCGCACGATCTCGACGTCTTCCATGATTGGGATCGGCGCAAAGCCGCCGACCGCGTCGTAAAGGGCGCGCGAGAGAAGGAGCCCCTGATCGCCATAAGGCAGGCCGAACACCCGGCAGCGCCAGGCGACAAGCCGCTCGATCCGCCGCGCGGCCTTACGCTCGCTGTCGAGCGCCAGGCGAAAGACGGCGGCAACGTGGTAATTCTCAGGCTCTGCGGTAAACTTCCGTACTACTTCGCTCCAACCCGTCCCCGGCTGACTGTCCGCGTGCAGGAAGAAAAGCCATTCCCCACGCGCCGCAAGGGCGGCGTTGCGAAGCTGCTGGCCGCGACCCGGCGGCATGCCGGGGGGAAGCCGCACCACCTTTGCGCCGAAGCTTTCCGCCACCGCGACCGTGTCATCCGTCGAGCCACCGTCGGCCACGATCACCTCGCAAGGAAAGGCTTCGCGGATCGGCGCCAGCTTGGGCAGCGTCGCAGCCAGCGTCTTGGCGGCGTTGCGGGTCGGCAGCAGGACGCTAAGCAAAGGACCGTTCGGCATAGGTTTGCGAAACTTCTTCCAAAGGCGATGGATTGCGGCCTGTTTAGCACAGAAGCTAACGGCTGCCACGCCGCCCAAGCGGGCGGCGGGCGGCGTTAAATGTTCTTGATTTGTTCTTATTCTCCGCCTAGCCTTCCGGCATGGTTGACGCCCTGTCACCCCAGCCCAGGAAAGGCCGCGGCGCCGTCAGCAACCCGCGCCCCCGTTTCGACGCGCAGGCGCGGATCGCGGTCGCCGACGGCTGGACGGCGGAAGCGGACCCCCCCCTTCGCACGACCGTCGCGGTGGACACGACGCGCACGATCCTCACGCGGAATGATTCGCCGGATATTCCCTTCGACCGCTCGATCAACCCTTACCGCGGCTGCGAGCATGGCTGCGTCTATTGCTTCGCCCGCCCCACCCACGCCTATCTAGGTCTCTCGCCCGGTCTCGATTTCGAAAGCCGCCTGTTTGCCAAGCCCGACGCGGCGGAACTGCTCGCGGCCGAACTTCGCAAGCCCGGCTACCGCTGCGCGCCGATCGCGCTCGGCACCAACACGGATTGCTACCAGCCGGTAGAGCGGACCTATGCGATCACGCGGGCGATCCTTAAGACGCTCTTGGCCTTCTCCCACCCGGTCACTTTGGTGACGAAATCGGCGCTCGTCCTGCGCGATCTCGATATTTTGCGGGCGCTGGCGGAACGCAACCTGGTCAAGGTGTTCGTCTCGGTGACGAGCCTCAAGCCCGAGATCGCCCGCACGCTGGAGCCGCGGGCGGCGAGGCCCGACCGCCGGTTGGCCACGATCGGCGAGCTTGCCCGCGCCAACGTCCCGGTCGGCGTCATGACGGCACCGCTTATCCCCTTCCTCACCGATTCGGAGATGGAGGCGATTCTGGAGAAGGCCGCCGAGGCCGGGGCCAGGGAAGCCGGCTACACCCTGATCCGCCTGCCGCGCGAAGTAGCGCCTCTTTTCCGCGAATGGCTAGAGACCAACGCGCCCGGCAAGGCGCGCCACGTGATGCACCTCGTGCAAGGGGCGCGGGGCGGCAAGGATTACGATTCCCGTTTCTTCCTGCGCCGACGGGGCGCCGGCCCCTACGCCGAGTTGCTTGAAAAGCGGTTCCACCTCGCCTGCCGGCGGCTCGGCCTGAACGAAAAAACGCAAGGGCTGGATCGCGACCACTTCCGTCCGCCACCCGCGGCCGGCGATCAACTCAACCTGTTCGGGTAGAAGGGAAATGGGTTCCGGAGTAGAATCCCCCAAAACGATTTCCGCGAAAGAGCAGGGACGTGCCGGATTTTTCCCTCGAAATGGAAGCCCAAGGTCCGGTCGCCGGGATCGACGAAGTGGGCCGGGGCGCGCTGGTCGGACCGGTCGTCGCCGCCGCCGTCATCCTCGATCCGTTCACTTTTCCGAAGGACCTTGGCGCAACGGTGCGGGATTCGAAACTTCTCACGCCGGGGAAACGCGAACGGCTGTTCCGGGCGATCCTTCCCCTGGGCCGCATCGGCATCGGCGCAGCGAGCGTTCACGAAATCGACCGCCTCAACATCTTGCAGGCGAGCTTGCTTGCGATGGCGCGCGCCGTGGCGGCGCTTGGAACCACGCCCGCACTTGCCCTGGTGGATGGCAACGTCGCCCCTTCCCTTCCCTGTCCGGTTCGCACCGTCGTCGGGGGAGACAACCTCAGCCTTTCAATCGCCGCCGCCTCGATCCTGGCCAAGGTGACGCGCGACCGGCTGATGGCCGCACTTGGCAAGCGCCACCCGGCCTATGGCTGGGAGCGGAACGCGGGCTACGGCACGGCCGAGCACCGGGCGGCACTTTGGACCCACGGCGCGACCCTTCACCACCGGCGGCATTTCCAACCCATTCCCCGTATCTTGAGTCGCGCAATCCCACAGGGTAGTTTGGCAAATACCTAGAAATAGAAGATTCGCATTTTGGCCAGGTTGATCAACAAGCGGCCCGTATGCCAGTCCGGAAAAAGATGAAAAACCGCACGGAAATTATTGGGCCGATCAATACCGCCAACGAAGATTTCGCGCAGACCGTAACACCGTCTGTCCGCAAGAAATCCGTCTATGGCAACCGGCAGAAAATCCTTCAGCCTTCCCTTTCCCTTCCCAAGGGCATCAAGCCGAACCGCCGCAATAAACACGAAGGTGTGTCCTTCTTAAAAAAACTCCAACCGGAAAGCTTGCTGCTTTGTTTCTTCGACCCGCAATACCGCGGCGTCCTCGATCATCAGAACTACGGCAACGAAGGCGAACGCCAACGTGCGCGATCGGAATTGCGGCAAATGTCGGAAGCCGAGATCAAACGATTCCTTCGTGAAATTGACCGGGTGCTGATGCGGTCCGGCCATCTGCTTTTATGGACGGACAAGTTCCATCTCTGCACGGGTCTCGGGCCGTGGCTGGAGAAAACCAATCTGGACGTGGTGGATCTTATCGTCTGGAACAAGCTGCGCATGGGCATGGGATACCGGAGCCGCCGCGTCAGCGAGTACCTGGTCGTCCTGCAAAAAGCGCCGCGCCGCGCCAAAGGTGTATGGTCCCTCCACGATATTCGCGACGTCTGGGATGAAAAAGTAACGAACGACGGCCCCCACGCCAAACCGATCGGCCTGCAGAGCCGCCTCATAGAAGCCCTTACCAATGCCGGCGATATTGTGATTGATCCGGCGGCGGGTAGTTATTCCATATTGAAGGCCTGCGCACGAACGAACCGGCAATTTCTAGGCTGCGATATCAGGGGCTAAAATGGCCTTAATCCGTGATAGGCGGGGGCGGGGTGATGGGGGCTACACGCGCCTTTTTGGCGATCCTGAACTTGGAAACCTTATCAGCCGTATCCAAAGCGCTGTTATTGCGTCCGGCAATGAGCTTGAAAAGCTCATAATAGAAAGATCAAATATTATTAAGGACTTAGATGTCTTTCTCCAGCAAGACACTTACCCTGAAAGTGTGTGTATAGCGACAAAAGCGGCAATCAAAAAATGCAAAACGATTGTTTCTGTCTCGGCCGAGCCAGATTTCGTGGTGTTTCAACGTCGCCCCTCTCGCCAACATTGTTACATCATAGAATTAAAAGATGGGGACGCCTTCGATACTAAGAAGGCGGCAGGGGAGCGAGAGAGTATGCATCGCTTTGTCAATGTTATTGCTCCTCTCGTCCGGTTTACAATCACCACTCATTTTTGCTGCTTTAACCAAAATAACCGTCGGGCGATTGTTGACGGCTTTAAGCGCAAAATTACGACGGAGGAAGCCATGACGGGCCAAGAATTCTGTCAGTTGCTCAGTATTGATTATGAGGAAATCGTAAAATTTCGGCAGGAACATCAAATCAAAAACTTCCAATATTTTACGAGAGAATTACTAGCCATCCAACCGGTCCGGGCGGAAATCGAAAGACAGTTACCCGGAAACAACTAAAACAACTAATGGTTGGCACCACGCCCCCCTTAGGCTCGCCGCACCACAACGGTGGCACTGGCCCGAGCCGCCCTGCAATCGGGCCATACATCCGATGTTCGTCTTTTTCCCCATTGATCTATGATCCATAAGAATTCTTATATTTTTCAGATAGTTAAATAATTATCCACAGCTTAAGTCTTTGTTAACCACTAACTCGTCTAATAGTTGTATAAACTTTTATACATCCCCTTTTACGTGTGATAAAGGAAAGGGGAAGGATGAAGGAAGCAAGCCATGCAAAACGCAAAGGCGCTTTCCACTCAACCACACAAGGCGTCGCGCGTCTTGATCGCCGACGACAACCCGGCCATGCAGGAGATCGTCCGAACGATCCTCGGTCTGGCTGGCTTCGATACGAAAAACGTCGACAACGGTATCGCCGCGGTCGAAGCAATCGCGGCGGGTGAATACGACCTCGTTCTCATGGACGTCGAGATGCCGAAGTTGAGCGGGATCGAGGCGACGAAGGCGATCCGTGCGCTGCCGAACGGAAAAAGCAAGGTCCCCATCGTCGCCTTCACCGGGCACGTGACGCTGGACGATCAGGAGCGTTTCTACCAGGCCGGCATGAACGACTTCGCGGCGAAGCCGATTGCCGCCAACGAGCTGGTCGCGCTCGTTGAACGCTGGACCCAGGAAAAACCTTGCCCGGCCGAGGCAAGAACCGAAGCAAGAAAGGAAAGTCCCCTGCCCCTGTTCGAGCCGATGACGCTAGCCGATTTCGAGGCGATGATCGGCTTGCAGTCAACCATCGAACTGCTCGTGCTGTTCGACAAAACGGTACGCGTCCACGCCGACGGCATCCGCCTGGCAACGGAAAAACGGGACCTTCTTCTCCTCTCCGAAAACGCGCACGACCTCAAAAGCGTCGCCGGTAATTGCGGGTTCACGCGCTTGAGCCGCCACGCCGCCGCCATCGAGAAGGCCTGCAAGCACGGCAACGCCGCACTTGCCTTCGTGCTGACCGGCGAGGTCGACGGCATGTTGGCCGCCTCGCTAAGCCAGCTGCGAGCCACCTACCCGGAGGTCGCGGCAAGATGCGAGGCAAAAACCGCCGCGCGGGCGGGCGGCGGCTGATCAAAGGTCAAGAGCCTCGCCGCCAGGAATCTCGCCATCAAGAACATGGGCGATGAGTTTCCGCATGACCGAAGGCAGCGCATAATCGGCGAAGCGTTCCGGCCGACACCAGACCATATCCTCCGACATTTTTACCCGGCCTTGGGTGGCTGTCGCCACGACGCGGAGTTCCAGCCGGAAGTGGGAAAATTCGTGGCGGACGACGCCCGGCAAGAGCCGCTTGCGGCGAAGCCTGGCCGACGGCACGGGGACGTGCTGCAACGCCTCGCCAAGGGTCCATGCGTCGTCCCGCCAGACGGTCGAGGGAATTTCCATCATGCCGCCGAGCAGGCCCTTCTCCGGCCGCCGCCGCAAAAGGACGGCGCCGTCGCCGCGCTGAAGCCAGAAGGCGACCCCATGGCGGAGCGGCCGCCTGCCCCGTTTTGCCCGCCGGGGCAGCCGATCGGTCAGCCCTTCCGCGTAAGCCCGGCAGGCGAACGCCCATGGGCAGCGGCCGCAATCCGGCTGCGACCGCCGGCAGACGGCGCCGCCGAGTTCCATGATGGCATGCGCGTAATCCCCGGGGCGGGCGCGCGGCGTAAGCCCCGCCGCAAGCTCCCGAACCCTTCCCTTGGCTTTGGGAAAGGCCTCCTTCACCGCGAAGAAGCGCGCGATGACCCGCTCGACATTGCCGTCCACGACCACGGCCGGCTTGCCGAAGGCGATGGCGGCGATGGCGGCGGCGCTGTAGGGACCGATGCCGGGAAGCGCGCGCAGCGCCGCCTCGTCCTCGGGGAGGCGTCCCCCCATCTCCTGAACGAGAATCCGCGCCGCACGGTGCAGGTTGCGCGCCCGGCTGTAGTAACCAAGGCCCTGCCAGGCGTGAAGCAGGTCGTCGAGATCGGCCGCCGCCAAGTCCGCAAGTGTCGGCCAGCGCGCGACGAATTTCCGAAAATAGGGATCGACGGTGGCAGCCTGGGTTTGCTGCAGCATCATTTCGCTGAGCCAGACGCGGTAGGGATCGGCGCGCTCCCCAAGCTCGGCCCGCCACACGAAGGAACGGTGGCCGCGGTCGTACCAGCGAAGCAACGCCCGCGCCAGACGGGCGGCGTCCGGGACGGCCTTCTTACTCGGCGATGTGCGGCGTGTGGTCGCCATGTTTTCTCCCGGCCTTTTTTTCCCGCCCTCTCGGCGATTGCCGCTCACCGGCGTTGGGCCTAGCATAGGACGCGAGCCCGGCATCTGGCCAACCCGGGAAAAAGAGGAAACGTCGCCATGTCGCCGCCCCGCCAAGGCACGCGCTCCCTTGCCCAGCTTGTCCCCCGCATCGCCGTTCGCGCCCTTGGCCGGCGGGGCGTCATGGTCGCCAGCCTCGTCACGAAATGGTCGGATATTGTCGGTCCTGTCCTCGGACGGGCCAGCCTGCCGCGCAAGCTTGTCTTTCCGCGGGGGGCGCGCGAGGGTGCGACGCTGCACGTCGCGGTGGCCGGCAGCCTGGCGACGGAGCTGCAGCATCTCGAGCCCCTGATCGTCGAACGGATCAACGGCTTTCTCGGTTATGCCGCCGTCCACCGGCTGAAGCTTGTTCAGGACATGCTGGTTCGGAACGCGACCGCCCTGCCGGCGAAAGACCGCCTCTCGGAAAAGACGGAAACGGCCGGAACGCCGGGCCCGGGCCAAGAAGGCGCGGAGACGGAATCGGGATTGGAGGAAGCGCTGGCCCGCCTCGGCCGCGCGGTGGAGGCGCGCCAGCGCGTTCTGGGTGCCGGACACGCCCGCGGCGGCGCCAAGAAATAGGCCGGATAAAAAGCGGACGGTCCGTTCAACGCGCGGCTTGCCGCTTCTGCCTTCTCGCCCCTATACTGGCCGCCAGCATGCTATATCTTGTGGAAGCGAGGCGGTTTTTCCGCCATATCCTGTTTTTCTCCTTGCTCCTGTTGACCGCCTATGGCTGCGGAAAAACGGACGAAGAGGCCACTTTTGACGCGTCCCGCCTGCCGACTCGGCTGCTCGGCAACCCGGAGGCGGCCGTCACTATTGTTGTCTTCGCCTCACTCACCTGCCCGCACTGTGCAAAGTTCGAGGTCGAGACGCTGCCGCTACTCAAGGCAAAGTATATCGACACCGGCAAGGTGCGGCTGCTTTACCGGAATTTCCCGCTGGACAACCTCGCGCACAAGGCCGCCATGCTTGCCGATTGCACGCCGAAAGATAATTATTTCAACTTTCTGACTCTGCTGTTTTCCCGTCAGCGGAGCTGGGCAGAATCCGCCGACCCGCGGGCGGCGCTGGCCAGTCTCGCAAAAATGGTCGGCATGGACGAAAAAACCTACGACGCCTGCCTGAACGATTCGACGCTGGCCGACACCATCCTCAAGGAACGCCTATATGGGGAAAAGGCCTACAAGGTGCGATCGACTCCCACCTTCATCATCGATGGCGAAAAGCATGTCGGCGACATGCTCATCGAGGACTTCGACAAGATTCTAGCTCCCCTCCTGAAAAAAGCCGAGGCGGCCTGACGTGCAATTCCTGAAGATCACGCTGAGCGGATTCAAGTCCTTCGTCGATCCGACGGAGCTGTCGATCGAGACCGGGCTGACCGGCATCGTCGGGCCGAATGGCTGTGGCAAGTCGAACCTGGTCGAGGCGCTGCGCTGGGTGATGGGCGAGACGTCCGCCAAGCAGATGCGCGGCGGCGAGATGGATGACGTCATCTTCAGCGGCACCGCCAACCGCCCCGCCCGCAACCTGGCCGAGGTCGTCATTCAGCTCGGCAACCAGGAGCGCACCGCGCCCGCCCTCTTCAACGACGCGGACGAGCTTGAGGTGGCGCGGCGGATCGAGCGCGGCGAAGGTTCCCTTTACCGGGTGAACGGGCGGGACGTCCGGGCAAAGGACGTTCAGCTTCTGTTTGCCGATGCGACGAGCGGCGCGCGCTCGACGGCGCTCGTAAGCCAGGGCCGGATCGGCGCCGTCATCAACGCAAAATCCCAGGAAAGGCGCGGCCTTCTCGAGGCGGCGGCCGGCATCGCCGGCCTACATGCGCGCCGGCACGAGGCCGAACTCCGGTTGCGGGGGGCCGAAACCAACCTCGCCCGCGTCAACGACGTGATCGAAATGCTGAAAACCCAGATGCAGGGGCTCAAGCGTCAGTCCCGGCAGGCCTCCCGTTACCGCCGGTTGAGCGAACGCATGCGCAGCGTCGAGGCGCTTCTTCTGCACCTGAAATGGATTGCCGCCGGCGCCAAGGTCGAAGCGGCGGAAAGCCAGCTCGCCCAAGGCAACGCCGAAGTCATCGAGCGCACCCGCGTCGCGGCGGCGGCGGCCGGCGCGCAAGCCGAAGTGGCGGCGACGCTGCCGGAGCTTCGCAAAAAAGAAGCCGAAGCGGCGGCCGAGTTGCAGCGTTTGCTGCTGGCCCGCGACGGACTGGACGCGGAAGAGGCGCGCCTGCAGGCCGCCCAGGCCGAATGCGCGAATCGCCTGGCCCAGATCGAAAGCGATCTTCTACGCGAGCAGGCACTGGCCCGGGACGCGGCGTCGGCCTTGAGCCGCCTGGAAGAAGAGCAAAAGGCCCTGACCGCCGCCGGCGAGGGGGAAACCGAAGCGCTGGCGGAAGCCGCCAAACGGCTGGCCGCCGTAAGCGCCGAGGTGGAGACCCTTGAAAACGACCTTACCGAACTCACCGAGCGTGTCGCCGCCGACGAAGCGCGCAAGACGAAACTTTTTGAAGAGCTTCGCGATCTGGAGGAACGCCTTGACCGCATCGGCCAGCAGACGACAGAGATAGATGCCCGCCGCGAGAGGCTCGCGACCGAAGGCGTCGACATTTCAATCCGGAACGAAGCGGACCATGCGGTGGCTATCGCTTCCGCCCGCCTCGCCCAGGCGCGCGAGGCGATGGAGAAGGCGAACGAAACCCGTCACGCCGCGAACGAGACGGCAAACGATGCCCGCAACCGGCTGCACGAGGCGGAATCCGCCCTGGTGCAGCTCCGCGCCGAGGCGGCGGCCTGGACCGCCCTTCTCGAAAGGGCGGAAGGCGAAGACTGGACGCCGCTTTTCGATGCGATCACCGTCGAGCCGGGTTTCGAGACGGCCCTCGGCGTGGCTTTCGGCGACGATTTGGAGGCGGCGGCCGGGCCGGAGGAGGCGCCGGTTTATTGGCGCCTGACGTCGGCGAAGACGGAAGACCCGTCCCTGCCGGCCGGCGCCATCCCGCTTACCGTCCATGTCCGCGCCCCGGAGGTTCTCCACCGCAGGCTTTCGCAAATCGGCCTCGTCCCGGACCACGAAACTGGCGAAAGGCTGGCCGCCGAGCTGACGCAGGGCCAGCGCTTGGTCAGCCGAACGGGCGATTTTTGGCGGTGGGACGGCTTCCGGATAAAGGCCGGCGCGCGCCTGTCGGCGGCAACCCGGCTGCACCAGCGCAACCGCCTTCAGGAACTGCACGAAGCGATTGCCCGGGCGGAACCCGGCGTGACGGCGTGCAGCCAGACATGCCAGGAAGCGCTCGCTGCGGCGGCTGCGGCGGCGGCGGCCGAGCGCACCTCGCGCGAGACGCTCAAAGAAGCGGAAGCCACCCTTGCCCGCGCCCACCAGGCCCAGACAACGATCACCCGCAAAAGCGCCGAGACGGATTCACATCTTCTCGCCCTTGAAGAAGCCGAGAAACGGATCACGCTCGACCGGCGGGAGACCGAGACCCGCCTTGCCGCGGTCAAGGATTCGCTTGCCCGGCTTGGCGACCTGCCGGAAGCCAGAAGCCAGGTCGAGCAGAAGCGGCACACGCTTTCGAAGCGGCGGATCGTGATGTTCGAATGCCAGGCCGACCATGAACGTTTGCGTCAAGCCGGCGCGGCGCGGAGTTCGCGGCTCCATGCGATCGAGGCCGAGGCCATCTCCTGGCAAAAGCAGGCGGAAGGCGCCGCGCATCAGCAGGAATTGCTGCAAAACCGGCACCAGGCCGCCGAGGAAGAGCGCGAGCGGCTCGCCGCCCTTCCCGACGCATTGGCCGCCCAGCGCGGCGAGCTTGCCACCCGCCTCGAAGCGGCCGAAAAAGTCCGCGCATTGGCCGCCGACCGCCTGGCAGCGGGCGAAAGCCAGATGGCCGAAAAGGACAAGGCCTTGAAGGCCGCCGAGGCGGCGCTGGCGGAAAGCCGCGAGAACCGCATCCGGCTCGAAGCCCAGGTCGCGCAGGACGTTCAGGCCCGCGAGGTGATCATTGAGCGCATCCGCGAACGCCTCGATTGCGAACCCGCATACGCGATCGGGCTGGCGGATCTGAAGGAAGGCGAAGCGCTTCCCCCGATCGAGGAAATCGAAGCCAAGCTCGACCGCTACGAGCGCGAACGCGAACGCATCGGCCCCGTCAATCTGCGCGCGGAGACGGAAGCCGACGAACTGCAAGTCCGCATCGATGAGATGACGGCGGAGCGCGAAGACTTGGTCGCGGCCATCGCCAAGCTGCGACGCGGCATTACCGAGCTCAACCGCGAAGGGGAAGAGCGTCTTCTCGCGGCCTTCGCAAAAGTGGACGCCCATTTCCGCGAACTTTTTGTCCGGCTGTTCGGCGGCGGCCAAGCCCATCTGAAGCTAACGGAATCGGAAGACCCCCTCGAGGCGGGGCTCGAGATCATGGCAAGCCCTCCGGGAAAGCGGCTGCAGACCATGTCGCTGCTTTCCGGTGGTGAGCAGGCGCTGACCGCGCTCGCCCTTATCTTCGCCGTCTTTCTCACCAACCCGACGCCGATCTGCGTCCTCGACGAGGTTGATGCGCCGCTCGACGATGCGAACGTGGATCGGTTCTGCACCCTGGTCAGCGAGATCGCGCACACCTCGCAGACGCGTTTTCTCGTCATCACCCACCATCGGATGACGATGGCGAGGATGGATCGCCTGTTCGGCGTGACGATGGGAGAGCGCGGCGTTTCCAAACTTGTTTCCGTCGATCTGCAAGGCGCCGAACGGATGCGGGCGACAGCCTAGGCCGCCGCCCAACGGTGCTTGTGTAACCGCATGACGAAGAAGCCCTTTCTCGCACTTTCCGTTGCCGTTTGGCGCGCTTGACAGGGGGGAACCCCGCACCTATCTTGCCCCCGATTTCACGGCGAGGGCTTGCGGCAAAGGCAGGCGCAACGTGCCGATGACAAAGGACGAACCGCCTTCCGCTCTCGACGATCTGGGAAACCGGATTCGGAAGGCCAAAGACGCGAGACTTGGGGAAGAACCCGGCGCGCCCAACCCATCGCCCGCCGGGCAAACGCTTCGCCTAGCCGTCGAGATGGCGTCGGTCCTTTTCGTCGGTGCCGCCATGGGGTGGGCTCTCGACCGGTGGTTGGGAACCGGGCCGTGGCTGTTGTTGATTTTTTTGCTCCTCGGAAGTGCCGGGGGCTTGTTAAACGCGTACCGGACGGGAAGACGCCTGAACGCCCAGCCCGAAGAAGAAGAAAGAAGGCCCGGGGAAGAAAGCGGCAAATAGGCCGCCCGCCCAGCGCCGAAAGGAAACCAAGTGGCCGCCGAGCACAGCCCCCTACAGCAATTCGCGATCACGCGCCTCGTGGATATCCGGATCGGCGGCCTCGATGCCTCGTTCACGAATTCCTCGGCGATGATGGTGATCGCCGTCGTTCTCGCCTCCCTGTTCCTGATCCTGAGCGTACGAAGCCGCGCCATGGTGCCGGGCCGCTGGCAGATGCTGGCCGAGCTCAGCTACGAGTGGATCGCGAAGACGGTCAGGGACAACATCGGCAGCGAGGGAAAGCGGTTCTTCCCGTTCGTATTCAGCCTCTTCATGTTCATCCTGTTCAGCAACGTGCTGGGGCTTATCCCGCACAGCTTCACGGTGACGAGCCACATCATCGTCACCTTCGCCTTGGCGGCGGCCATCTTCCTCGGCGTGACGGTTTTGGGCTTCCTCCGCCACGGGCTCAAGTTCTTCGGCCTTTTCCTGCCGCCGGGCGTGCCGATCTATCTGGCGCCCCTGCTTGTGCCCATCGAACTCGTTTCCTACCTTTCGCGTCCCGTCAGCCTTTCCGTTCGTCTGGCTGCCAACATGCTGGCCGGCCACACGATGCTGGCCGTGTTCGCGGGCTTCGTCGTGGCGCTCGGCTTTTTCGGGGTGGCCCCCTTCATCTTCATCGTTCTGCTGTACGGGCTCGAGACGCTGATCGCCTTTCTGCAGGCGTACGTGTTCGCCGTTCTGACCTGCATTTACATCAGCGATGCGATCCATCTCCACCACTGAGAACCGGAATTTCTTAAACCAAAGAAAGAAGGAAAACGAACCATGGACGTTGAAGCGGCAAAACTGATCGGCGCGGGCCTTGCCACGATTGGCGTGGCGGGGGCCGGTGTCGGCATCGGGACGATTTTCGGCGAATATGTCGCGGGCAGTTTCCGCAACCCGGCGGCAGCCCCCAAGGTGTTCGGGAACGTGCTGCTCGGCTTCGCGCTGGTCGAGGCGGTTGCCCTTTACGCCCTTGTCATGGCCTTCCTGATCCTCTTCGGCTAGGCCGAAGCACGAAGGACGCCGTCGAAGCCTTTCGGAGAGACGCATGCCCCAGATGGTCATCCCGGACTACGCGCCGCAGATCGTGTGGCTCGTCATCACCTTCCTGACGCTTTACGTCGTCATGGCGAAGGTCGCACTTCCCCGGGTCGAGCGGGTTCTGCAGGAGCGCCGAAAACGCATTGACGCCAACCTGGAGCGAGCCACCGCCTTAAAGGAAGAGGCGGACGCCGCCATCCACGCCTACGAGGAAGCCCTGCGCCAGGCGCGTGAGGCGGCACACGCCGCCCTGCGCCAGGCGGCGCAGGAGCTTGCCGCGGAAGCCGTGAAGCGGACGGCAAGCTTCGAGGCGATCTTGGCCGAGAAAGCGAAGACGGCGGAGAAGCGCATCGCGGAATCGAAGGCGGAAGCGCTGGCCGCGACCCGGGAAGTGGCCGTCGAGGCCGCGGCCGACGTCGCCGCGAAGCTGATCGGCATGGAGGTGCCGAAGGACCGGGCAAGCCTGGCCGTTGACGCCGTGCTGAAAGGCGGGGCGTAATGTTCGAATCGATCGTCTTCTGGGAAATCCTCGCTTTCGCGATCTTCGTGGGCGCGGTTTTCAAACCAATCCGGAACAAGCTTCTTGGCATGCTGGATGCGCGTATCCAGCATGTGCGCACCTCCCTCGAAGAGGCGGAAAAGCTTCGCGAGGAAGCCCAAGCCACCCTCGCCAATTTCCAGCGGAAGCAGCGGGAAGCGATCGAGGAAGCCGCCGCAATTCTTGCCCGCGCGAAAGAAGAGGCGGGACGCCTCCGGGAACGGGGCCTAACGGACTTGAACGCCGCCCTCGAGCGGCGGGAGCGCATGGCCACCGACGGTATCGCCCAGGCCGAGCGGGAAGCCGTGCGCGAAATCCGGGGCCGCGCCGTCGAGATTGCGATCGCATCCGCGACGAAGGTGCTGGCGGAAAGCCTTGAGCCGAAGACGACGGAACGGCTGATCGCGCGCGCCATCGCCGACCTCCCCGCCAAACTGCACTGATTCCTTAGTCCTGGACTTCCGCCCCCGCCCGCCAGCGCAAGACTGGGTGACGGGCGGCCAGGGTTTCGTCGAGACGGCGGCGCGGCGTAAATTGCGGCGCCTGCTGGAAGTGGACGACGTCACCGGATTTTAGGCGCGCCATCAACGCCCTCACCGTTGCAATGAAACGGTCGAGGCCTTCCTTGCTTTCGCTTTCCGTCGGCTCCATCAGAAGCGCCCCGTGCACGACAAGCGGGAAATAGATCGTCATCGGATGGAAGCCCTCGTCGATCAACGCCTTCGCGAAGTCGAGCGTCGTGATCCCGTGTTTCCGAAAGGCCGCGTCGTCGAACAGCGCCTCGTGCATGCAAGGCCCCGCGTAAGGCGCGGAAAGCTCGTCCTTGAGCGTGGCCAACAGGTAGTTCGCGCTTAGGACCGCGTCTTCCGCCACCTGCTTGAGACCGTCCCCGCCGTGGCTCAGCATGTAGGCAAGCGCGCGGACGAACATGCCCATCTGGCCGTGGAAACCTTTGAGGCGGCCGAAGGGCTTGGCGCCTTCCGGCACCT
Source organism: Pseudomonadota bacterium (assembly GCA_040752895.1). Lineage (NCBI taxonomy): Bacteria > Pseudomonadati > Pseudomonadota > Pseudomonadota bacterium. The sequence goes on along the minus strand of JBFMHN010000004.1, from coordinate 14,904 downwards.
CGCCCGGCCCTTCGGCCAGACGCAGGCCCTTCGCGTCCCGCACCAGGAAGGGGTAAGGCGCGAAGGGGCTTAGGGCTTCTGAAAGGACGACCGGTCCGCTGCCGGGTCCGCCGCCGCCATGGGGGGTCGAGAAGGTCTTGTGCAGGTTGATGTGCATGCAGTCCACGCCGAGGTCGGCCGGCCGCACCCGGCCGACGATTGCGTTGAAATTCGCCCCGTCCGCATAAAGAAAACCGCCGACGCCATGGATGGCGGCGGCGACTTCCAGGATCTCGTCTTCGAACAAGCCGCAGGTGTTCGGGTTGGTCAGCATGACGGCGGCCACGTCCTCGCCCAGCTTCGAATGGAAGCTCTCCAAATCCATCCGCCCACGCGCATTCCCCGGCACCGAGTCCACCCGGTAGCCAAGTGCGGCCGCCGTCGCCGGGTTCGTCCCGTGGGCCGATTCCGGCACCAACACGCGGGCCCTCTTGTCGCCCCTGTCGGCCAGCGCCGCCCGGATCGCCATCATGCCGCAAAGCTCGCCATGGGCGCCCGCCGCCGGCGACAGCGCAACCGCCGGCAGGCCGGTCAATTTTTTCAGCCAGTCCGCCAATTGCTCGATCAACTCGAGCGCCCCTTGCACGGTGCTCCACGGCTGCAACGGGTGAAGGCTGGCGAAGCCCGGCAGCCGCGCCAGCTTTTCGTTGAGCCTCGGGTTGTGCTTCATCGTGCAGGAGCCGAGCGGATAGAAGCCGGAATCGATGCCGTAATTCTTCTGGCTGAGCCGCGTGAAGTGGCGGATCACCTGCGGCTCGGAAAGGCCGGGCAAACCAACCGGGGATTTCCGCTCAAGCCCGCCCAGGCGGTTCGCCTTGCCCGCCGGCTTCGGAAGGTCAACACCCGTGCGTCCTTCGGCACCTTGCTCGAAGAGGAGCGGTTCCTCGAAATCGAGGCCACGATGGCCAGAGGTCGTGCCCGTCACGGCAGCAACCCTTCGAGGCCGGCGGCCAGCGCCGCCATGTCGCTTTCCTCCGTCACTTCGGTAACTGCAACGAGGAGATGATTGGCAAGGGCCTCCGCTTCCGGGTAGAGACGGGAAAGCGGGACGCCGGCAAGGACGCCGTCCTCGGCCAAGCGCTCGACAGCCGAAGCGGCCGGCAGGGGCAGGCGCAAGGTAAACTCGTTGAAGAAGGCGGGCGTCGTAACCTCGCAGCCCGGCAGACGCCCGAGCCTCTCGGCAAGCGCGACCGCCTTCTCGTGGTTGATGGCGGCAAGGCGCTTCAAACCCTCCTCGCCCAGAAGTGCCGCGTGGATCGTGAAGGCGAGCGCGCATAGGCCGGAATTCGTGCAGATGTTGCTGGTCGCCTTCTCCCGGCGGATGTGCTGCTCGCGCGTGGACAAGGTCAGCACCCAGCCGCGCCTTCCTTCGATGTCCACCGTTTGTCCGCACAGCCTGCCTGGCATCTGGCGGAGGAACTTTTCGCGGCAGGCGAGGAGACCGACGGTGGGCCCGCCGAAATTCAAGCCGTTGCCGAACGACTGACCTTCCGCCGCAACGATGTCGGCGCCCATCTCGCCCGGGCTACGGATGGCACCCAGGGAAAGTGCCTCGGTGACGACGACGACAAGCAGGGCGCCGGCCGCCGCGCAGGCCGCCGAGATACCGCTCAAGTCCCGGATATTGCCGAAGAAATCTGGGTTCTGGACGACCACGCAAGCGGTCGTCCCGTCCACTTTCGAGGCCAGTTCCTCCCCCCCCCCGAGTTTCGGCGGCAAGACCTCGATGACGCCTCCCGCCATCGTGCGCGCGACGTCCCGGTAATGGGGATGAAGACCGCCGGAGACAAGCACGCGCTCGCGGCGCGACAGCCGCCTGGCCATCAGCATCGCCTCGGCCGCCGCCGTCGCCCCATCGTAGAGGGAAGCGTTCGCGATTTCCATACCGGTCAACAGAGCGACCTGCGTCTGAAACTCGAACAGGGCCTGCAACGTGCCCTGGGAAATCTCCGGCTGGTAGGGCGTATAGGCGGTCAGAAATTCACCCCGTTGGATCAGGTAATCGACGGCGGCGGGAACGAAGTGCCGGTAAAGGCCGGCGCCGAGAAAGCTTGGAACCGAACCGGCGTCCAGATTCTTCGCGGCAAGGCGGGCGACCGCCCGCTCAACTTCGATCTCGCCCAGATGGTCGGGAAGATCGAGGGGTGCTGCAAGCCGGGCCGCCTTCGGCACGTCCACGAACAGAGCATCGACGGAAGCGGCCCCGATCGTTTCCAGCATCTTCTGACGGTCCGCGTCCGTCAGCGGCAGGTAACGCATCAGGCGAGTTCCTTCACGTAAGCCTGGTAGGAAGGTTCATCCATAAGCGAATTCAACTCGGCGAGATCCTGTGGGCGCAGCTTCAGAAACCAGCCCTTGCCGGTCGGGTCGGCGTTGACGATGGCCGGATCGGCCTGAAGGGCCGCGTTCACCTCGACGACCTCGCCGGTCACCGGCGCGTAGACCTCGCTTGCCGCCTTCACGGATTCAACGACCGCCGCCGCCTCGCCCCGGCTCACCGTCTTGCCGATTTCGGGCAATTCGACAAAAACGATGTCGCCAAGCTGCCCCTGGGCGTAGGCCGTAATTCCAAGGGTGGCGATCCCGTCTTCCAGGAAAACCCATTCGTGATCCTTCGTGTACCGAAACCCGCTCATTGCCTTGCCCCCGAGATGTTTATTCGCCCTTGTGGTAACGCGTCGGAACGAAGGGAAGCCTAGTTACCGCAGCCTCCACCGTCCGGCCGCGAAGTTCAAGCCCGACCGCCGTCCCCGGCGTTGCGAAAGACGCCTCAACATACCCCATGGCGACCGGTCCCTCCACGGTCGGGCCAAAGCCCCCGCTCGTCACCTGGCCGATCTTTTCGCCCGCCCCGCTCACGATGGCGGCACCCTCTCGGACCGGTGACCGGCCGGCGGGTCGAAGCCCGACGCGCTTTCGCCTTGGCCCCTCGGCCAGCTCGCGGCGGACGGTCTCGGCGCCGGGGTAGCCCCCCTCGGCGCGGCGGCGTTTCGAGACCGTCCAGGCAAGCCCAGCCTCCACCACCGTCGTCGTCGCATCGAGGTCGTGGCCGTAAAGGCAAAGCCCGGCCTCAAGCCGGAGGCTGTCCCTGGCGCCCAACCCGGCCGGCGCGACCTCCGGCTGTTCGAGAAGTTTCTCGGCCAGCGCGTCCGCCGCAGCACCGGGCACGGCAATCTCATAGCCGTCCTCGCCGGTATAGCCCGAACGCGTGACGAAGGCTTCCGTACCGGCGATCGAAAACGTCCTGGCCGAAAGATAGGGCATGCCTTCGCAGCCCCTGGCAAAACGGGAAAGCACCGCCGACGCCGCCGGCCCCTGCAGCGCAAGAAGCGCCCGGTCTTCGAGATATTCGACTTTGTCTTCGCCCAGATGCGCGCGCAGATGCCGAAGGTCGGCGGCCTTCGGTCCGGCGTTGATGACGAGCGACCACGGGTTGCCGGTGTTGATCACCATGAGGTCGTCGAGGATGCCGGCGCCGGCGTTCGTGAACAACGTGTAGCGCATGCGGCCTTCCGGCAACGCCAGGAGATCGCCCGGCACCAGCCGCTCCAGCGCCTCGGCCTGGTTCTCCCCATGTACGAACACTTGACCCAGGTGAGACGCATCGAAAAGGGAGGCGGCGTTCCGCGTATGCCGATGTTCGGCCAGGATGCCGCCTGCGTATTGGACCGGCAGCTCATAGCCGGCGAAGGCGACCATCTTGCCGCCGTGCCGAAGGTGAAAGGCATGAAGCGGGGTGCGGAGCGGGCTTCCCGCCGTCATCGGCCATACCATCGGCGGTTATAGTCGAGCTCCTCCCGGCTGAGCTGGAATCCGATGAAGATGGAATAATCGCTGCCGCTCTTCCCCTCAGCCAGGGGGATCCGATGGGCGAGCTTTTCCTTCCAAGCGCGCGCCTTCGCATCGGGCGGAAGGACGGCCGTTGTCGTCAATTTCTCTTTCGAAATCACCGCGCGGTGTTTATCCGTCGTCCCGACAAAATAGACGATCTCCGGATTCTCTCCGGTAAAGGCCGGCCCCTTGGCCAGAACGAATTCAAGCTCGAGGTTGGCGACGACGGCATCCCCCTCCCAGGAGCAGCTCGCATCGACGCGGCGGATTTCGCTTTCGAAACGAACGTCGGTGAGATCGCCCAAGGACCCCTCCCGAAAGCGCGTCAACTTGGAAGCGTCGGGCAGGAACGAAGCGCCCGGGCAACTGGGGACGACGGTTTCGGAAACGCTTCGGACCGTCGAGCCGATGCTCGAACAACCGGCAAGAAGGACAAGCGCGAGAACGGGACCACCCAAACAAAATCGACCGGCGCGCACGAAATGGTCTCTCCGCACCCCTTCATCCCTTCGGGTTTGTCCCGGCCTTGCGCATCGTCCGCCACGGCCGGTTATGTCAAGGGCATCGGCGGCCCCCTTTCGGCCCCTGATTTTAGAGGACTGGCGGTCGTTGCTCAAGAGGCGCTGGAACGGGTAAGGTGGGCGAACGTATGGGTAAACGTTCAACCCGCCTTGCCCGAACGGATGCCGTACAAGCCAACCTCCGCCACCCCCTCTCCCAACCGAAATATCTTCGTTTCATGGCCGTCTATACCGAAGTATCCGACGAAGACCTGACAAAATTCGTCGCCGAATACGACCTTGGCAAGCTCGTCGCCTTCAAGGGGATCGCCGAGGGAGTCGAAAATTCCAATTACCTCCTGCAAATGGAGAAGAAGGCCTACATCCTGACGCTCTATGAAAAGCGGGTGGCGCGGAAGGATCTGCCTTTTTTCCTCGGGCTTATGGAGCATCTGGCGACGCACGGCGTACCCTGCCCGACACCGCTCCATGGACGCGACCAGCAAGCGCTGCGCAGCCTGTGCGGCAAGCCAGCCGCTATCGTGAGCTTCCTGCAAGGCATGTGGCCCAGACGGATTTTGCCCGAGCACTGCGTGGAGCTTGGGAAGGCGGTAGCCGCCATGCATTTGGCCGGCGAAAGCTTCAAGGTGTTTCGCCAAAACGACCTGGGACCGGAAGGCTGGGAGAAACTGTTTCAGGCTTGCGCGGGGCAAGCGGATCGCGTGCGGACGGGGCTCGCCCAGGAAATCCGCACCGAGCTTCTGACGCTGCGGCGAGACTGGCCGGACAACCTGCCGATAGGGGTCATCCACGCCGACCTTTTCCCGGACAACGTGTTCTTTCTCGGCGACCGGCTTTCCGGAATCATCGACTTCTATTTCGCCTGCAACGACTTCTTCGCCTATGAGCTTGCGATATGCCTGAACGCCTGGTGCTTCGAGCCGGCGGGTGATTTCAACATCACGAAGGCGGGCAAGCTGATCACCGCCTACCGCGCCGTGCGCACGCTGAGCAAAGAAGAAGTTGCCGCGCTCCCCGTCCTCGCCCGCGGAGCCGCCATGCGGTTTCTGCTGACCCGGCTTTACGATTGGCTGAACCAGTCGGAAGGCGCGCTCGTGCGGCCGAAAGACCCGCTCGAATTTCTGCGTCGGCTCCGCTTTCACGCCGGCATCGAAAGCCCGGCCGCCTACGGGATCGTGTAAAGAGAAGGTGATGAAAGAAGAGGTCGTCGACATCTTCACCGACGGGGCGTGCAGCGGCAACCCGGGCCCCGGCGGGTGGGGCGCCATCCTGCGCTTTCGCGATAAAACCCGCGAAATCTTGGGCAGTGAGGCGGAGACTACGAACAACCGGATGGAGCTGATGGCGGCGATCCAGGCGCTTGAGGCGCTCAAGCGACCCATCAAGGCGCGGCTTTATACGGACAGCACCTACCTCAAGGAAGGCATCACCGCCTGGCTTAAGAACTGGAAGACGAACGGCTGGCGGACGGCGAATCGGAAGCCGGTAAAGAACCAGGATTTATGGCGGCGCCTCGAGGCGGCCTTGAGCGCCCACGAGGTCGAGTGGCACTGGGTCCGCGGCCATACCGGCCACCCCGAAAACGAACGCGCCGACGAACTCGCCCGCCAGGCCATCCGGGAAGCGGCCGAAAATAAAGGCGGAGAAAGAAACGGCTAGAGGGCGGCCAGGATGTTTTCGGCCGTGCTGACGTCAAGCTTGCCGCCTTCCTCGAGCTTCAAGGTCTTCACGACGCCGTTCTCGATGACCATCGCGAAACGCCGGGAACGCGTGCCGAGGCCGAAGCCGCTGCCGTCCAGCTCCAGCCCGGCCGCCTTCGTGAAGGCGCCATTGCCGTCGGCAAGCATGACGACATCGTCGCCGGTGTTTTGAGATTTCGCCCACGAATCCATCACGAACGCGTCGTTCACGGAAATACAGGCGATCATGTCCACCCCTTTTCCCTTGATGACGCCGGCGTTCTTCACGAAGCCGGGCAGGTGCTGGTTCGAGCAGACCGGCGTGAAGGCCCCGGGCACGCCGATGAGGACGGCGCGCTTTCCTTTGAAGAGTTCGTCCGTGGAGACCGTCTTCGGTCCTTCCTTCGTCATCCGGTGAACCGTTACCGATGGAATCTTGTCGCCTTCCTTGATTGCCATTCGCGTTCTCTCCCCTTAGCGCCCCGAACGGGGCGCGTTCTTGTCCCGAAGCCCTTAGGTTAACGGGAACACCGAACTAAAATCATCCTCAATTTCCATAAGGGCTTTTGGCAAGCGGCGGCGCGGCGGTCCGGGCCGCCCGCGCCATGGCCTCGAGCACGGCCTCGCCGGACAGAAGCTCGGGCAAAGGGATGCCGGTCGGCGCGCCCGGCCCGTAAACGACGTTGAAGGGAATGCCAAAGCGGCCGAATTGGGCGAGGTAGGCGGCGATTTCCGCATCGGGCCGCGTCCAGTCGGCGCGCATGGCAATAACGGCGCCGCTGTTCAGTTTTTCAGCCACCGCACCGCGGTCGAGGACGATCGCCTTGTTCGCCTGGCAGGTGAGGCACCATTCCGCCGTGACGTCCACAAAGACGACGCGGCCTTCCTCCACCAAGGCCGGGATCGCCGCGGCGTCGAAGGCCCGCCAAGGGCCGGCGTCCGTTTTCCCGGCAACGCCTGGCCCAGGCGGCGGGGCAGCGACCGTGATCAGCAAAGGCGAGAGCAGCAAGACGGCCGCCAGCACGCGAAACGCGGCTTTTCTTTCCGGGAACCGCCCGCCAAGCACGAGGACGAGCAGGAGAAGCGCCAACAGACCGCCGATGGCGAAGGCGGAAGGCGCGCCTACACCCGCCGCCAGCACCCCAAGCAGCCAAACCGCCGTCCCGATGAGGGCTACACCCAAAAGGCGCCGCAAGTGCCCCATCCAGGGCCCCGGCCTCGGCAGATGCGAGGCAACCCCCGGGAACAGAGCGACGAGAAGATAGGGGAAAGCAAAGCCCACCCCCAACGCCAGAAAAATGGCGAAGATTTCCTGCAGCCCCCGCGAAAGGGCGAAACCGATCGAGGTGCCAAGGAAGGGCGCCGAACACGGCGTGGCGAGCAAGGTGGCGAAAACGCCGGTCAGGAAATGGCCGGTCAAGCCATGCCCGCCGCCCCGTTCGGCCAGCCCGCTTTGTAGGCTTGAAGGCAACCGGATTTCGAAGAGGCCCCAGAGATTGGCGGCAAAAAGCACGAGCACGGCCGTCATGGCGAGAAGGAAGAAGGGGGACTGGAACTGAAACCCCCAGCCGACCGCCACCCCGGCACCGCGCAAAAAGGCGATCCCCCCCGCCAGTGTAAGAAAGGCGACAAGGATGCCGGCGGCCGACGCCAGAAAACCCTTGCGTACTTCCGCCCGCGGCGCGCCGCCATGGCCGACGACGGCCAAAAGCTTCAAGGAAAGAACCGGCAGCACGCAAGGCATGAGGTTGAGGATGAGCCCGCCGACGAAGGCGAGCGCCAGCACGGCGGCAAGGGTGCGGCCGGGAAGCGCATCGGCCGAGGCGGGGACCACGGGAAGGACGCGCTCGACCGCGCGCGGGCGCGATTTTGCCAGATCGTCAACCAGAGTGAAGCGGAGGCCCGCGCCGAGCAGAGCGGAAGCCGGTGGCGCAGAAGCGGACCGCGTCACCGGCAGGTGGAAGAGCGCCCGGCGCTTGCCTTCCCAGAAGCGCACCTCCGGGGCTCCGAAGGCATAGCCTTCCGGCCCCTCCACATAGAGGTCGGGCTTGTGGAAAGGGCTTTCCGCCCGCGCCATGACCGAGAGGCGCCCAAGCGTTTCCGCAAACTCGGCCCGTTCGAGGACAAGGCCCGCGAAGGCGCCGGCCCCCGGCACCCGGGCCAAATACCGCGCGATCACCTCACTTTCCGAGGATGCCGCCATGCCCGCCGCCGCATCGAGCGCGAGCTTCGCTTCTCCGGGAATGCAGACGACGTCGCAAACGAGGTAGGAAACGTGGGCGCGGACGCGCAAAGGTTGCGTCGCGTCCTTGAGGCCGGCACGGATCGGCAGCACGACCCGGTCGCGGTAGCCAAATGTGTCAAGGCCCAGCACGCGAAACCGTTCCGGCGCCGGCCACAGGATCGAAGAGCGATCCAGATTCTCCGAGCCCGCCCAGTCGATCTCCGGCGGGAAGCCGGCGTCTCCTGGCGTCCGCCAATAAATCTTCCAGCCCGGCAGCAATTCGAACTCAAGCCCGAGCAGAAGCTCGTCCCGGTCCCCCGCCGGTGCTGCCAGCAGACGCAGGCGGGCCGGCGCCTCCTCCGAGCTCAGCTGGCTCGTCCAGGGCGAACTTGCTGCCAGGCCGTGGCCGGCAAGGCCAAGCAACAAGACCGCGCCAAGCAGCGCTGCGATGCCAAGTCCTCGCCCCGGGGCAGCTTGGCGGAAGCGGCGGGGTATACACATTGAAAGCATTATAAAGCGCCGCATACCATCCTATTATATTATGTATTCGACACCGGGATTGCGGGCGTTCACGAAAGTTTTATGCTTTGGTAAGCTTGTCTTTACCGCTGCTCGCCCAAACTTATGGTCTTATGGAAGCGATGAAAACGAATTCCCAGGGCTATCTGGCGGGGCAACTCTTGATTGCGACGCCGCAAATCCAGGATCCGCGATTCGCGCGAGCCGTCATTTATATGTGCGCCCATAGCCTGGAAGGCGCAATGGGCCTGGTCGTCAACCGGCGCATCGGCACGGCGCCCTTGCCGGACTTGCTTTCCCAGCTTGGAATTGACGCCGTCAGCGACGACCGTGAGATTGGCCTTTTCTTCGGCGGACCGGTCGAATCCGAACGCGGCTTCGTCCTGCATTCCGCCGACTATCAGCAAGACAACACGCTCTGCATCGACACCAACGTGGCGCTGACGGCGTCCGCCGAAATTCTGCGCGACATCGCGGAAGGCCGCGGCCCGCGGAAAAGCATGGTCGCGCTCGGCTACGCCGGTTGGGCGCCCGGCCAGTTGGAAATGGAAATGCGGAGCAATGGCTGGCTTAACGTCATGGCCGACGAACCCTTGATCTTCGACGGCGACATGGACGGGAAATGGGAAAAGGCGATGGCGAAGATCGGCGTCGACTGGGGCAAGCTTTCCAGCGAAATTGGGAACGCCTGACGGCCGCTATCCGCCCTTTCCAATCGAGCTAATCGAAACGTCTCTTTAACTGATCGAAACCCTCGAGCCGGTCGACCGGCCCCAGGGCGGCGAGAGCCGGTTCGCTCATGCATAACCGGCGCGCGACGCGGGCAATGGCGGCGAGGTCCACCGCCTCGACTTTCGCCACGATCTCCGCCGGCGAAAAGGGACGCCCATAGACAAGCAATTGGTTCGCAAGCTGCTCGCAGCGCGCGGCCGAGCTTTCCAGCGACATGAGGATGGTGGCCTTGATCTGCGCTTTCGCGCGCTCAAGCTCCTCCTCCGTCGCTTGGCGCGTTGCCGCCTGGATGGTCTCGGCGACAACCGGGATAAGCTCCCTTGCTTCCTTCTCGCCAGTCCCGGCATAGATTCCGAAAATCCCGCCATCGGCATAACAAGAGATGAAGCTGTAAATCGAATAGACGAGGCCGCGTTTTTCCCGAACCTCCTGAAAAAGACGCGACGACATGCCGCCGCCCAGCAGCGTCGAATAAACAGAAAGCGCGTAGAAATCGGGATCGAGGTAGCCGATGCCGTTAAACCCGAGCACGACGTGCAACTGTTCGAGATCGCGCGATTCCCGGATCTCTCCGCCGACATAGCGCGCCGGCGGCGGCGGGGCCGCTTTTTCCCGCACCAGCCCGGCAAAACGTTCTTCGGCGAGTTCGAGCAGATGCTCGTGCGCGACGTCGCCGGCCGCTGCCAACACCATGGCGGAGGCCCGGTAATGCCCGGCCAGGTAGTCGAGGACCGTTTCGCGCGTGAGGTTTTTGAGCGTTGTCGGTGTTCCCAGCACCGGCCAGCCCATCGGCTGGGCCGGGTAGCAGACCGCCTGGTAACGATCGAAGACCGCGTCGTCGGGCGCATCCTCGGCCTGGCCGATTTCCTGGGCGACGACCGTATGTTCGCGGGCAAGCTCCTGTTCGTCGAAGACGGAGTGCTGAAGGATGTCACCCAGAAGGTCAACGGCAAGGCCAATGTCCGCGCTTAGAACGCGCGCATGGTAGGCGGTGTGTTCCCGCGAAGTGTAGGCGTTCAACTGTCCGCCGACGGCCTCGATTTCCTCGGCGATGGCCTGGGCTGAGCGTGTTTCCGTCCCCTTGAACGCCATGTGTTCGAGAAGATGCGCCACCCCGTTGATGTCCGCCTTCTCGTAACGCGTGCCCGCACCGACCCACATGCCGACGGTGGCGCTGGCGACGCCTTCCATGCGGTCCGCAGCGACGCAAAGCCCGTTCGCAAGGGTGGAGACCCGAACCGTCATGCAATGCCCCGGCTCGAAACCCGCGCCTGGATATGGGCTTCGACCTTGCCGAGATCGTTCGGCAGTATCGCCATTCGTTCCTCGCGTTCGAAAAGGTCGGAGAGGCGGGGGGGAAGCTCGGGTCGAAGGCCGGTCGCCTGTTCGACCGCATCCGGGAACTTCGCCGGGTGGGCCGAAGCAAGAGCCACGATGGGAACGCCGGCTTCCGGCGCCATCCGGCGGGCGGCGGCGACGGCAACCGCCGTGTGCGGATCGATCAGAAGGCCACTTTCTTCATGGATTTTGGCGATCGTGCGAAGGGTCGCCTGGTCGGAGATCCGGACGGCAGAAAACGTCTCGGACGCCCGATCGAGCATGGCCTTTTCCAGCTTCAGCCGGCCCTCCCGGCGGAAAGCCGCCATCGCGGCGCGCACACGGGAGGCGTCCCGATCGTAGAGATCGAACAGGAGACGTTCGAAATTGCTTGGAATCTGGATGTCCATCGCCGGGCTTAAACTGGGCGCGACCGCCGCGATCCGCATCTCGCCTTCCGTAAAAAGGCGGGTTAGAACGTCGTTCCGGTTGGTTCCGATGATAAGCCTTGTGATCGGAAGGCCCATGCGTTTCGCCACATAGCCGGCGTAGACGTTTCCAAAATTCCCCGTCGGCACGGCGAAGGCTATGCCCTGCTTCGGTGCGCCAAGCGCCAGGGCGGCCGAAAAATAATAGACCGTCTGGGCAAGGATACGCACCCAGTTGATCGAGTTCGCCGAGGAAAGGTTGAGCCTATCGCGGAAGGCAACGTCCTGAAACATCGCCTTCACGAGATCCTGGCAATCGTCGAAGGTTCCCTCGATTGCGAGGTTGTGAACGTTCGCCGCCAGAACGGTCGTCATCTGGCGACGCTGCACTTCCGAAACCCGTCCCTTTGGATGAAGAATGACGACGTCGATCGCGTCGCGGCCCCGACACGCCTCGATCGCGGCCGAGCCGGTGTCGCCGGAAGTGGCGCCGAGAACCGTGAGGCGGCTTCCGCGCGCCTTGAGGACGTGGTCGAAGAGGCGCCCGAGGAGTTGCAGGGCATAGTCCTTGAAGGCCAGCGTCGGCCCGTGAAAAAGCTCGAGCAGCCAGCCATTGCCGTCGAACTTCCGCAAGGGAGCGACGCGGGGATCGTCGAAAGAGGCGTATGCCTCATGGACGAGGCGTGCAAAATCCGCCGCGCCGATGCTGCCGTCGAGAAAGGGCGTCATGACCCGGACGGCAAGCTCGGCGTAAGGAAGGTCCCGCCACCCTTCAAGGGTTGCCGCCTCGACACGCGGAAAGTCGGCCGGCACGTAAAGCCCGCCATCCCGCGCCAGACCGGCGAGTAAGACCTCATCGAAAGGAAGCTCCGGCGCTTCGCCCCGGGTGCTGATGTAATGCAAAACGCAACGTCTCCGAAATCGGCCGCCTTGAACCTACCCGCCGTCCGCCCGGGCGGCAAGCTTAAGGCCGGACATCAGGCCAGATAGCGGTCCGCAAGATGGCGCTGGTAGATGGCCGGCTGCAAGGGCTGGCCGGTCGTCTCCTGTAGGAGGGCCTCCGCGTCAAGAAGCGCCCCCTTGCGGTGGACGTTGGTCCGCAACCAGCCGAGAAGCGGCGCGAAATCCCCCTTGGCGAGGGCCGAAAGAAGTTCGGGCAGTTGCCGCTTGGCGGCGTCGAAAAGCTGGGCCGCCGTCATCGCGCCCAACGTATAGGTCGGGAAATAGCCGAAATCGCCGCCCGGCCAGTGGACATCCTGGAGACACCCTTCCCGATCGGTTTCCGGGACGATGCCCAAAAGCCGCCGCATCTCGTCCCGCCAGGCCCCGGGCAGGTCGCTGACCGCAAGATCGCCTGCGATCATCGCCCGTTCGAGCTTGGTGCGCAGAAGAATATGGGCCGGGTAGGTCACCTCGTCCGCGTCCACCCGGATGAAACCGGGCGCGACACGGGTGTAGAGGCGGTAAAGATTCTCAGCCTCCCACGCCGCGCCTTCGCTGCCGAAGGCTTGGCGCAGAAAGGGAGCGGCGAAGGCAATAAATTCCCGGCCGCGGCAGGCCTGCATTTCGATAAGAAGGGACTGGCTTTCGTGGAGCGTCATGCCGCGCATGCGGCCGACCGGTTGATCGCGCCAGACCTGGGGCAGGCCCCGCTGGTAGAGGGCATGTCCCGTCTCGTGCAGAACCGCCATCAGGGACGAAGCGAAGTCTTCCGTATCGTAGCGGGTCGTGATCCGAACGTCGTCCGGCGTGCCGCCGCAGAAGGGGTGGTGACTGACGTCAAGCCGACCGTTGTGAAACTCGAAGCCGAGCACCTTCATGAAATGGGTCGCTACTTCGTTCTGCTTCGCCACCGGGAACGGCCCGGCCGGCACGGCGAGCGGCGGGTGCGCCTTTTGGTGTTCGAGCACGGTCGGAAGAAAGTCCCGCAGGAACGGCTCCAACCAACCGAAGATGCGGTCTACCTCCGCCGTCGTCCGACCCGAATCGTGGCTGTCGAGAAGCGCGTCGTAGACGCCGCAGCCCAATACCGCTCCCTTCGCCGCGGCTGCCTCGCGCACCAGACTGAGAACCTCCCCGAGCTTGGGGCAAAGCATCTTGAAATCGTCTCTGGCGCGGGCTTCCCGCCAGGTCATTTCGCAGGCGGCGATAGCGCGCGCCAGCGCCGCGACGAGAGCAACCGGCAGGGCGTTCTCGTGCAGCCAGAGCCTTCGCATCTCGCGCAGGTTCGCGGCCCGCCAAGGGTCCACGGTGCCTTCCTCGGCTTCGGCCGCGCCCATCAAATCCTCAAGAGCGGCATCCGCCAGCGTCTCGTGGCAGACGACCTCAAGGGTGGCGAGCTGGTCGGCCCGCGACGCGGCGCCCCCCGGCGGCATCGTCGTCGCCATGTCCCATTGCAGCATGCCGGCCGCATCCCGAAGGTGCATCACCTTGCGGAAACGCGCTTCGAGTTGCGCGTAAGGCGAGAGGGCGTTCGAGGCCATTTTCAGTCAACCGAATCCGTCAAACGGGGGTCAGGCGCGCGGGCGCCCATGATAGATAAGATAGATAAGGACGAGCGCAACCGCCAGCGCGTACCAGGTGATGGCGTAGCCGAGATGGTTTTCCGGAAGATCAACCTCAGGCGCTTTGCCAGCCGGGTAGCGGCCCGGAACGCCGCTCGGGCTCGCCTCAAGGAAAACCGGCAGGACCGGGCCTGCGTCCACCCACTTTCCCATTTCGGCAAGGCTAAGGCGGAACCATAGGCCGTTCGCCGGTTCGTTCGGGGGTGTTAACCACCCTTTCGGTTTCTCCGTGCGCAGCACGCCTTCGACCGTTTGGCCCCCGACAAGATAGCCTTCCGGCCGGGCGGCCGGGTCCTGCTCGGCCAGCGGCACCCAGCCCCGGTTCACGAGAAGCACGCTGCCGTCCGCCCGGCGAAGCGGGGTTACGACCTCAACGCCGGGAACGCCTCCGCGGGCGCGGCCGCTCAAATGCATTTCCTTGGCGTGGAGAAAAACGCCCTCCACGCGGACGCGGCGAAACTCCCACGCTTCCGGCGCGGCGATGCTGGCCGGCAGGATCACCGACGGCTGGCCGAGCTGCGCCTCCAGTGTCGCCAGAAGCTCGCGCTTCCAGGCAAACCGCTCCATCTGCCAATTGCCCAGCGCCACCAGGGTAAGCAGGGCGGGAATGGTCAACAGCGTCGGCCACAAGGTCGGACGAAAGCGGAACGCCATTCTAAGGTGCCTTGCCACGCTGGTTTGAGAGGTACTTATAGTGGGCGGCGACGATCCAGCCCTTGAGCGGCGGCAGCATGACGTAGACGCCCCCCAGGACAAGCGGGAGCCAAAGCAGCGCATGAACCCAGAACGGCGGCTGGTACAGGGCCTCGACGACAAGGGCGAGGCCGACGACGAGGAAGCCAAGGATAAGAATGATGAAAACGGCCGGACCGTCGGCTTTCTCGAAGGTCGAAAAATCAAGGCCGCAGACCGAACACCGGTCTGCGACCTTGAGATAGGCCTGGAAGAGTTTGCCTTTCCCGCAGCGCGGGCAGCGCCTTGCAAGGCCGGCGCGTATCGGCGAGGGGATCGGCGTGAAGCCTTCGGCCATTTGCGTGCCGACTGCCCCCT